>NZ_LHSJ01000250.1:0-6162 GCF_001270295.1 Achromobacter sp. DMS1
GGCGGACGGCGGCGGCCGGGGGCGGGCCTTCCTGTTTCCCGTTTACCTTTCGCGCGCGGCCATGCGGGTCTTGCCTGCATGGCGGGTTGCGCCGAAAGCACCTGTTCGGGGCGAGAACTGTAACACCGGCAGGCGGGGGGCGGCCCGTTTTGTTACGATCAGGGCTTGCTTTTTGAGGCGGAATTCCCTTTTTCGCCACAGACGGCCGCCGTCCGCCCCGCCGGCGCGCGGCGGCCCCGGCTTTTCCATCCATCCATTTCCTGTCCGCTCCGACCGTGTCCTATCCCCGCTTGCCCTATCCGCCCGAAGCCTATACCCGCGGCGGCGAATTCGCCCGCCTGCTGGGAGAGCGCATCCTCATCCTGGACGGCGCCATGGGCACCATGATCCAGCGCTACAAGCTGGGAGAGGCGGATTTCCGCGGCGAGCGCTTCGCCGGCCACGGCAAGGATCTCAAGGGCGACAACGAACTGCTTTCGCTGGTGCGGCCGGACGTCATCTCCGAGATCCACCGCCAGTACCTGGAGGCGGGCGCCGACGTTATCGAAACCAACACGTTCGGCGCGACCTTCATCGCGCAGGGCGACTACGACCTGCCGGAGCTGGCCTACGAAATGAACCTGGAGTCGGCCAGGCTCGCCCGCGCCGCCTGTGACGCCTACAGCACGCCCGACAAGCCGCGCTTCGTGGCCGGCGCGCTCGGGCCCCAGCCCAAGACCGCCTCCATCTCGCCGGACGTGAACGATCCCGGCGCGCGCAACGTCACCTTCGACGAGCTGCGCGACGCCTACGTCGAGCAGCTCAACGGCCTGCTCGATGGCGGCATCGACATCGTCCTCATCGAAACCATCTTCGACACCCTCAACGCCAAGGCGGCCATCTTCGCCACCGAGCTGGTGTTCGAGGAACGCGGCATCCGGCTGCCGGTGATGATCTCCGGCACCGTCACCGACGCTTCCGGCCGCATCCTGTCGGGCCAGACGGTCGAGGCGTTCTGGAATTCGGTGCGTCACGCGCGGCCCGTCACCATCGGCCTGAACTGCGCGCTGGGCGCGGCGCTCATGCGCCCCTACATCGCCGAGCTGGCCAAGATCTGCGACACCTACGTCTGCGTCTATCCCAACGCCGGCCTGCCCAACCCCATGGCCGAAACCGGCTTCGACGAAACCCCGGCCGACACCTCGGCGCTGCTGGAGGAGTTCGCCCGCGCGGGGCTGGTCAACATGTCGGGCGGCTGTTGCGGCACCACGCCGGACCACATCCGCGCCATCGCCGAAAAAGTGCGCGAGCTGCCGCCGCGCGCCGTGCCCGAGATTCCGGTGAAGACCCGGCTGTCGGGCCTGGAGCCGCTCAACATCGACGAGGAAACGCTCTTCGTGAACGTGGGCGAGCGCACCAACGTCACCGGCAGCAAGATGTTCGCCCGCCTGATCCGCGAGGAGAAGTACGACGAGGCGCTGGCCGTGGCGCGCCAGCAGGTGGAGAACGGCGCGCAGATCATCGACATCAACATGGACGAGGCCATGCTGGATTCGGTGGCCTGCATGCACCGCTTCCTCAACCTGATCGCCTCCGAGCCCGACATCGCCCGGGTGCCGATCATGATCGACAGCTCCAAGTGGGAAGTCATCGAAACCGGCCTGAAATGCGTGCAGGGCAAGGCCGTGGTGAACTCCATCTCCATGAAGGAGGGCGAGGAGCCGTTCCGCCGCCATGCCCGCCTGTGCCGCCGCTACGGCGCCGCCGTGGTGGTCATGGCCTTCGACGAGGAAGGGCAGGCCGACACGCTGGAGCGCCGCAAGCAGATCTGCGGCCGGGCTTACCGCATCCTGGTCGAAGAAGAGGGCTTCCCGCCCGAAGACATCATCTTCGACCCCAACGTGTTCGCCGTGGCCACCGGCATCGACGAGCACAACCACTACGCGATGGACTTCATCGAGGGCACGCGCTGGATCCGCGAGAACCTGCCCCACGCCCGCATCTCGGGCGGCGTGTCCAACGTGAGCTTCTCGTTCCGCGGCAACGAGCCCATGCGCGAGGCCATCCACACGGTCTTCCTGTACTACGCCATCAAGGAAGGCATGACGATGGGCATCGTCAATGCCGGCCAGCTAGGCGTCTACGCCGACCTGGACCCGCATCTGCGCGACCTGGTCGAGGACGTCATCCTCGACCGCCCCGAGCCCGTGGGCAAGACCGACCCCGCCGACGAGCGCACGCCCACCGAGCGCCTGGTGCAGTTCGCCGAAACCATCAAGGGCTCGGGCGCCAAGAAGGAAGAAGACCTGTCCTGGCGCGCGGCCTGTGTCGAAGAGCGGCTCTCGCACGCGCTGGTGCACGGCATCACCGCGTATATCGTCGAAGATACCGAGGAAGTGCGCCAGAAGATCGCCGCGCGCGGCGGACGCCCCATCGAAGTGATCGAGGGCCCGCTGATGGACGGCATGAACGTGGTGGGCGACCTGTTCGGCGCGGGCAAGATGTTCCTGCCGCAGGTGGTGAAGTCGGCGCGCGTCATGAAGCAGGCCGTGGCCCACCTCATTCCCTTCATCGAGGAAGAAAAGCGCCAGATCGCGGCCGCGGGCGGCGACGTGCGCGCCAAGGGCAAGATCGTCATCGCCACCGTCAAGGGCGACGTGCACGACATCGGCAAGAACATCGTGTCGGTGGTCCTGCAATGCAACAACTTCGAGGTGGTGAACATGGGCGTCATGGTGCCCTGCGCGCAGATCCTCGAAAAGGCCAAGGAAGAGAACGCCGACATCGTCGGTCTGTCCGGCCTCATCACGCCCAGCCTCGAGGAGATGGCGTACGTGGCCTCGGAAATGCAGCGCGACGAGTACTTCCGCAGCCGCCGGATTCCGCTCATGATCGGCGGCGCCACCACCAGCCGCGTGCACACCGCCGTGAAGATCGCGCCCAACTACGAAGGGCCGGTCATTTACGTGCCGGACGCCAGCCGCTCGGTGGGCGTGGCCACCAGCCTCATGTCCGACCAGAGCGAAGCCTATCTCAAGGAACTGGCCGAGGAATACGAAGACGTGCGCCGCCGCCACGCCAACCGCAAGGCCGCGCCCATCCTGCCGCTGGCCGAGGCGCGCGCCTCGCGCCCCGTCATCGACTGGGACGCCTACACGCCGCCGCGCCCCAAATTCATCGGCCGCCGCACCTTCAAGAGCTACGACCTGGCCGAAATCGCGCGCTACGTGGACTGGGGCCCGTTCTTCCAGACCTGGAGCCTGTTCGGGCCGTTCCCCGCGATTCTCGACGACAAGGTCGTCGGCGAGCAGGCGCGCAAGGTCTACGCCGACGGCCAGGCCATGATGAAGCGCATCATCGAGGGCCGCTGGCTCACCGCCAGCGGCGTGATCGGCTTCTATCCCGCCAATGCCGTCAACGACGAGGATATCGAGGTCTACAAGGACGAAACCCGCAGCGAGGTGCTCTTCACCTACCGCAACCTGCGCCAGCAGGGCGCCAAGCGCGAGGGCGTGAGCAACAAATGCCTGGCCGACTACATCGCGCCGAAATCCAGCGGCAAGCTGGACTACATCGGCATGTTCGCCGTCACGGCCGGCCTGGGCATCGAAAAGAAAGAGGCCGAATTCGAAGCGGCGCTGGACGACTACTCCAGCATCATGCTCAAGTCGCTCGCCGACCGGCTGGCCGAAGGCTTCGCGGAATGCCTGCACGCCCGCGTGCGCCAGGATCTCTGGGGCTACGCGCCCGACGAGCGCCTGTCCAACGAGGAGATGATCGCCGAGAAATACGCGGGCATCCGGCCCGCGCCCGGCTACCCCGCCTGCCCGGAACACGTGGTCAAGACCGATATGTTCCGCGTGCTGGACGCCGGCGAGATCGGCATGATGCTCACCGACAGCTACGCCATGTACCCCGCTTCCAGCGTGTCGGGCTTCTACTTCAGCCACCCGCAGTCGCAGTACTTCAATGTGGGCATCATCGGCGAAGACCAGCTCGCCGACTACGCGGCGCGCAGCGGCCGCAGCATCGAGGATCTGCGCCGCACGCTGGCGCCCAACCTGGGATGATCGGGGCCCCCCCCCCCCGCGCAAAGCCGGCCTGCGGGCCGGCTTTGCATTTGCGGGCGCGCCGGGGTGCGCCGGCCCTGGCGCGCGGGGCCGCGGCCTGGACAAGCGCGCCGTCCCGGTCGACGGTGATGAAGGCGTTGAGCTCCCCGCGGGCGGCGATGCGGTCCAGGCATGCCTGCGTCAGCGCGACGCTGCTGAGGCCGCCCTGGCGGACCAGGGCGGCGGCCTGCGTGGCGGTCAGGTCCGCCGGCGATACGCGAGGCGGCTGTCGGGATGGATCAGCCCGGCTTCTTCGCCACGATGACCGCGTTGTCGCTGGTGAAGGAGCCGTCGCCCTGCACGTCGAAATGCGCGCGCACCACGTCGGGCGCGATGCCGAACATGTGCCGCAGCGCCGCCACCAGCGCGTCCGGCGTGCGCATGCGTTGCACCCACGCGCCGAATTCCAGCGGCAGGCGGCGCGCCGTCACGCCCTGAACCACGAAGCCCGCCTCGGCCAGCATGCGGGTCCATTCCGACACCGAATAGTCGCGCACATGCGAGGGGTCGCGCAGCACTTCGATGGTCTGCAGCCAGGTGTCCAGCAGCGCCTCGCCCGGCGACACCACGTCGGCGAACACTGCCGTGCCGCCCGGCTTGAGCACGCGCCGGGCCTCGCGCAGCGCGCGGCCGGGGTCTTCCCAGTGGTGGGTGGAGTAGCGCGACATCACCAGGTCGAATTCGCCGTCGGCGAACGGCAGCGTCTCGGCCTTGCCGCGACAGATGGCAAGATTGGACAGGCCGCGCCGGGCCGCCTCGGCCGCCACCACGTCCAGCATCTGCTGCGACAGATCGTAGGCCACGACCTGGCCCGCGTGCGGCGCCACGTGGAAGCTGACGTGGCCGCCGCCGCAGCCCAGGTCCAGCACCCGCGCCCCGGGATGCGCGCGGGCGATGTCCGCTATCTGGCGCAGGTCTTCGCCTTGCGCATGCACCGCGCTGGCCAGGTAGGCCCGCGCCTGCGGACTGAACTGGCGTTGCACGGCGTCGTCATGGGTGTGGTTCAGCATGATGGGGGAGTCCTCGAAGGCAGGTGCGCATGGGAAACCGCGCCTGCTCGCAGGCGCATGGCGCTAAGATAGGCGGCCTCCCATACACGTACAAGACCATTGTTCATCCTGGTATGAATACTTCCCCTCAAGCGGCCGCGGGCCAGGAAGGATCGCGCCTGCGCCGCCAGGCGCTCGGCGAATTCGTGCGCAGTGCGCGCGCGCGCATTACGCCGCAGATGGCCGGCCTGCCCGAGGGCCTGCGGCGGCGCACGCCCGGCCTGCGCCGCGAAGAAGTCGCCCAGCTTTGCGGCATCAGCGTCACTTGGTACACCTGGATCGAGCAGGGCCGGGAAGTGTCCGTCTCGCCTTCGGTATGGTCGCGCATCGCGGGCGTGCTGCAGCTCGCCCGCGCCGAACGCGCCTATCTCTTCGATCTGGCCGACTGCGCCGACCCCCAGCACGACCGCGGCGACGCGAACGGCGTGCCCGGGACGCTGCAGGCCTGTGTGGACGCCGTCCAGGCGCCCGCCTACGTGCTCGACCGCGCCTGGAACGTGCTGGCCTATAACGAGCCGCTGCGCGAGCTGTTCGACGACTGGCCGCGCCGCGACCCCGAGCCCAACCTGCTGCGTTACATCTTCCTGGACCCCGCCGCCCGCGACCTGGTGGTGGACTGGGACCAGCGCGCCCGCCGCGTGGTGGCCGAGTTCCGCGCCGACGCCGGCGCCCACCTCGACGAACCCGCCGTGCTTGCCCTCATCGACGGCCTCAACCGCCAAAGCCCTGTCTTCGCGCACTGGTGGACGCGCCATGCCGTGGTCGAACGCGAAGGCGGCGTGCGCGAATTCCAGCATCCCGCCAAGGGCCGCCTGGCCTACCAGCAGATCACCTTCCGCCTCGCCACGCATCCGGATCTGAAGCTGGTGATGTTGCTGAGCGGCGCGGCTCAGGGCGGGCAGGGCGGCTAACCGATTCCGGGCGGGCCTTCCAGCAGGCTGCCTTGCGCGGCGGCTTCCATCAGGCCCAGCAACAGCTTCTTCACCGGCGCCGGCAGCGCCACCCGCGGCAGTTCGGCGGCGGGC
>NZ_LHSJ01000251.1:0-6154 GCF_001270295.1 Achromobacter sp. DMS1
CCTGGCGCGGCGGAGCAGCCGCGGGCCGGCACGCCGCCCATCAACAAAACGGAGGATTCCGGCATGCCATCCTGGCTGGCGGACAATCTGCTCGTCATCGTGACGGCAGTGCTGGCGCTGGTCGCCTTCGCCATTGCGTGGCTGCTGCGCCGCGCGGGCACGCGGCGCGGCGACGAAGACGAAGAAACCTACGCCTATGGCGAGCCGGCGCTGGACGCGGCCGCGCTCGATCGCAAGCTCAAGGGCATCAATCTGGACCTGGACGAACCGCCCACGGACGAGCCTCGCCACGCCGGGGGTCCGAGGGTTTGAATACCGGCAGGATGGCGCTGGGCCTGGCCTATGACGGTTCCGCCTGGCAAGGCTGGCAGACTCAGCCGCATCGGCAAACGGTTCAAGATACGCTGGAAGCGGCATTGGCCCGCTTTTGCGACGTTCCGGACCCGGTGCCCACGATTTGCGCCGGCCGCACGGACACCGGCGTGCATGCGGCCATGCAGGTCATACACCTCGACACGGCCCTGGACCGCCGCACGGAATCCTGGGTAAGAGGCGTGAACGCCTTCCTGCCGCCCACGATTTCCGTGCAGTGGGCGCAACGGGTATCGGGCGATTTCCATGCCCGCTTTTCGGCCCGGTCGCGCACCTACGTCTACCTGTTGTTCAGGGGAAGGGTGCGGCCGGCGCTGTGGGCCGGACGTGCGGGCTGGAGCTTTCATCCCCTGGACGTGGACGCCATGCGCAAAGCGGCGCAGGTCTTGCTGGGCGAACACGACTTCTCCAGCTTCCGCTCTTCGCAGTGCCAGGCCGCCCATCCGGTGCGCGTCCTGCGCCGGCTGGACATCGCGGAGCGGGGGCCGTTCCTGGTGTTCACCCTGCAGGCCAACGCATTCCTGCATCACATGGTGCGTAATATCATGGGCGCATTGCTGCAGATCGGGCAGGGCCGCGAACCGGTATCGTGGATGACGCAGCTCCTGGCCGCCCGCGACCGGCGCCAGGGCGCGCCCACCTTTGCTCCCGACGGCCTGTACCTGTCCGCCATCGAGTATCCGCCCGAGTTTGGCCTGCGCGAACTCGACGGCGCAGCGACGCTGTTGTCGCCTTTCACCCAATCCTGAGCGCTGCCGCGGGCCGCGCTCTTTTACAGACTCGCACCCGGAGGCTTGCCATGCAACGCCGCGCATTCCTGAAGCAGACCGCCCTGGGCGCCGCGGCGGGCGGCGCGGCGCTGGCCGCGCCCGTCGTGGCGCAGACCGCGCCGTCCATTTCGTGGCGCCTGGCGTCGAGTTTTCCGTATGAGTCGCCCACGTTGTTCGCCGGCGCCGAGGACGTCGCGCGCTACCTGAGCGACGTTACCGACGGGCGTTTCCAGATCGAGATCTTTCCGGCCGGCGATCTCGCGCCGGCGGGGCAGGTGCTGCAGGCGGTGCGTGACCGGGTCGCCGATTGCGGACACACCGCGTCTACGCGCTATTTCGACATCGACCCCGCCCTCTGCTTCGATGGCGCGGTGCCGTTCGGCCTGAACACGCGCCAGATGCATGCATGGATGATCCAGGGCAACGGCCTGGCCCTGACTCGCGTGCTCTTCGACAAGCACAACATTCTCAATTTTCCTTGCGGCTATACCGGCGCCCAGATGGGCGGCTGGTTTCGCCCGGAGATCAAGACGGCGGATGATTTCCGTGGGCTCAAGGTCAAGGCGGGCGGTTTCGCGCGGCAGGTGCTCGCGCGGTTGGGCGCGACGCCCGTGGACGTGGACGCGCCCGACGCCTACACGGCCCTGGAGCAGGGTGAGGTGGATGCCGTCGCCTGGATCGGTCCTTATGACGACGAAGGGCTGGCGCTCTACAAGGTCGCGCGCAACTACTATTTTCCCGGCTGGTGGGCCGGCACGCTGCAGCTTTCGCTCTACGTGAACCAGGATGCCTACGACGAGCTGCCCAAGTCGTATCAGTCCGCGCTCGAGCTCGCCTGCCGCATGGCCAGCGGCAACATGCTCGCCAAATACGACGCCGGAAATCCCGACGCCTTGCACAGGCTGGTTTCGCGCGGCGCGCAGCTCAAGGCATTTCCGCGGCCTGTGCTCCAGGCCTGTCGCGACGCGTCCCTGCAGCTCTACGACGAGCTGGGCGCGAAAGACCCGATGTTCAAGAAACTGTACGAGAGCATGAAGAGCTTTCGCGACAAGCAGGCGCCCTGGTTCCGTCTCGCGGAGACCAGCTTCGACAACCTCGGCCTGAGCCTGGGACCGGATGCCTCGTCCGGCTGAGCGCGGCGCGGCGGATATACTGGCTTTTCGCGCCGCGCATGACGGCGCCGCTCAAGAGAAACATGCGTACCCGTATCAAGATCTGCGGCCTCACCCGCGAAAACGACATCGAAGCGGCCGTGGCCGCCGGCGCCGACGCCATCGGCTTTGTGTTCTACGCCAAGAGCAAGCGCTGCCTGGCGCCCGCGCGCGCGGCCGAACTGCGCCGCCTCGTGCCGGCTTTCGTGGACGTGGTGGCGCTCTTCGTCAATCCCTCCGAAACCGAGGTCCGCACCGTGCTCGACCAGGTCGGCCCCGATCTGCTGCAGTTCCATGGCGACGAGCCCCCCGAAGCCTGCGCGCGCTACGGGCGCCGCTACTTGCGGGCCTTCCGCGTGGGCGCGCCGGGCCTGGATACCGCCGCGGGCCTGGCCGAACACTGCCGCGCCTACGGCGATGCATCGGGCTGGCTGTTCGACAGCTACAGCAGCGGCTACGGCGGCAGCGGCCTGGCCTTCGACCATGACTTGCTCGCCGGCCTTCTGGCCGATGCCGCGGCGCGTCCGGTGATTCTCTCCGGCGGCCTCAATGCGCAAAACGTGGGCGCATCCGTCCGGCGCATCCGCCCCTGGGCGGTCGATGTCAGCAGCGGTGTGGAAGATTCCCCAGGCATAAAAAATTCTGCTAAAATTTTGGACTTCGTTTCGGCGGTGCAAAACGCCGATGCGGGCTGAAGAAAAGTGTTTGTGGCATCGTTTTGGTAGTGTCGCTGCAGCGGTATCGGCGCGAGTCAGGCGCACAACGCGAAACGCTGGGTCGAAAGGCAAAACAAGACAAAGCGATTTGCAAACCGCAAAAAAGCCATATATAATTTTTCTTCTTTGCAGGCGGTTAGCTCAGCTGGTTAGAGCGCCACGTTGACATCGTGGAGGTCGTTGGTTCGATTCCAATACCGCCTACCAAATTCCTGCAAGTGCCGCCAGGCACGGCAAACTGAAAAAGCCGCCAGTCAATGACCAGGCGGCTTTTTTGTTTGTTTTTTCGTTCACGGGAAATCGTGCCGGCGGGCGCTTGAATGAGCGGCCTGCCGGGCAGGCGTCGGCGCCCGGTTTACGTCGGACGCGCATCCGTCGCCCGCCCGCTTCCCCTCTTGAAATTCCTTTCGCTGCACCTACATTTACATCGCTGGCCGGCCGACAGGCGGCCGGGGGTTTTGGTCAAAGGCGGGCGCTGTCGCCGACAGAGGCCCGGCCGATTCGATAGGAGAAAGATTATGAGCGTACGTGATCTGATTCCTTGGGGCCGCAACTCCCAGGCCCCTGCCGCTTATCGCGACAAAGAGGAAAACCCGTTTCTGTCCCTGCACCGCGAAGTGAATCGGCTGTTTGACGATGTTTTCCGCAGTTTCGACATGGGTTATCCCGCGGGACGGGCGTTCGGCGGCTGGCCCAGCATCGAGGTGACAGACGAGGGCGAGAGTATCCGCGTTACGGCCGAGCTGCCCGGGCTGGAGAAGAAGGACGTGGAGGTCCTGCTCGAAAACGGGGCGCTGACGCTGCGCGGCGAGAAGCGCGCCGAATCGCAGGACAATGCGCGGCAGTTCTCCGAGCGCTACTACGGGCGCTTCGAGCGCGTGATCCCGATCGGCGATGACATCGACGAAGACAAGGTTGACGCCAGCTTCAAGAACGGCGTGCTGACCGTTACGCTTCCCAAGAGCGAACAGGCCCAGTCGCGCGTCAAGCGCATTGCCGTCAGCAACTGACCGGCCCGCTCCGCAGAGGCCGGTTTCTGCCGAGGAGGCCGCCTTTTCCGGGGCGCATCGCGCATGGGCGATGCGCCCCGTTGACGCGCACCCTTGCCGAAAAAGCGTCTTGGCCATGCCGGCGCCGGACGGTACATCCGGCGAGCGGAGCGCCGTTCTTGCCGGCCAGCCCGCGCCCGGCGGTGGCTTGCGTCCGTCTTTTGTGTGACACTGCCCGTTTGGCTGACCAAATCCCCGGGATACCCGAGTTTTTGCATGCCCAGCTTTCCGGGAGTAGCCCTGTCGTGACGCAACAACTCGATATCCGGTCCATCATGGACCGGCTTCCGCATCGCTATCCGATGCTGCTCGTGGATCGCGTGATCGATCTGGTTCCGCAGAAGAAGATCACGGCGATCAAGAACATCTCCGTCTCGGACCCCTACATGCAAGGCGCGCACGGTCTGCCGCCGGCCCTCATCGTGGAGGCCATGGCGCAGGCGGCCGCGTTGTTTTCCTTTGCCGACGAGGGCGATCAGCAGCGCCCGGGCAAAGGCAAGGCAGTGTATTACTTCCTGGGCATCGACGATGCTTCGTTCATCAAGCCGGTGGTCGCGGGCGACCAGCTTCGCATCGAGGTGGCGGCGCTGCGGCTGAGCCGGGCCCTGTGCAAATATCGCGGCCAGGCCTTCGTGAAAGACGAGCTCGTGGCGCAGGCATCCATCCTTTGCGCCATCCGCGACGCGGCGGAACCCGCGGGCGCCTGATCCGCGGCGGCGTTCCGGCACTTCAATTTGAAACGTCCATTGACGCGCAGGGCCAATGCGCCCATAGTGAACCGGATCTTCAAGCGTTGTGATCGTGTTCGATCGTGTGCGGCGACGTGCCCATTGCCTGCTTTCCTTCCTTGATCGTCATCCCGAGCAATGGCTCGCAATTTCAGGAAAGGAAACGCTATGGAAACGGGTATCGTGAAGTGGTTCGACGAGCACAGGGGCTTCGGGTTCATCATGCCCGAACTCGGCGGCAAGGATCTGTTCGCGCATTCCTCGGCCATCGAGGGCGAGGGCTTCAAGACGCTGCAGGAAAACCAGCGCGTCAGCTATGAGCGGACGCAAGGGGCCAAGGGCCCGCAGGCTTCGAACATACGCATCCTCGGATGACGCCTGGCCCTCCCAGGAGGGCCGCGTCCATTTTGCGCGCCGCGCCGTGCGGCGCAAGCGCGCCGAGGTGGGAGGCACCACATGAACGCCAACAGTACCGTGTACAAGGGCTACAAACTGATCGCGCGCGTCGTGCGCATACCGCAGGACGAGGCTGGAGGCGCGTCCAGATTCCGGGCGACCGTCAGCGTCGGCTTGTCCTCGGGCGATCTGCAATCGGCGGAGTCCTATTCCATTCCTCTCTACGACGCGGGCGGCTTCGCTTCGTCTCCGCGCGTGGCGGTCGACGCGGCCATCCGGCACGGGCGCTACCTGGTGGACCACAGCCTGCGCTCATGGGCCTGATCCGCCGGTAAAGGCGCGCCCGCCCCGCGGAAAGGCTTGCATACATGAAAACGCCAGGCGCGCGCATGCGCCTGGCGTTTTCATTATCGAGGCGGACGGATGGGCCGCCCTACCGGCCGCCCAGCAGCGCCTCCAGCACAATGCCGGTAGTGACGCCGATCAGGAAATAGTCGGCGCCGACGCTGATCCAGTGATAGCCGCGTGGCGGCTGGCGCAGATGGTGCGCGTGCCAGTCGTTGACGACGTATTGCGGGCCGCGGTAGGGGCTGGGCACCCGCTGGCCCTTGGACCAGTGTTGCGGCGGCGGATCCGCCGGGCCGCGGCCCGGTCCGCCCGATGGCCCGCGTTTCGGGCCCGCGTCGTGGCCATGGCCGTGGCCGGGCGCGCCCGGCGGTCCGCCGGCAGGGCCGGGCCGCGAAGCCTGGCCGTGATCCGGACCTCCCGCAGGCCCTCCCTGTCCGTGGCCCGGTCCCGGACCGCCCGGCTGGGCCACGGCGACGCCGCTCGACGCCAGGATCGCCGCCAGCAGGGCAGAAGCGAATTTGCGGTGCATGAAGTTCTCCTTCTTCCGGCAAAGGCCGGTGGGAGAAATTCTACGGGCGCGAACCCGCTGCGCCCGCAGCAAGCGTTACCCGAGGTAAGCGGAAC
>NZ_LHSJ01000252.1:0-6116 GCF_001270295.1 Achromobacter sp. DMS1
GGCAACGGCGACCTGGCGGCCCTGCTGGCCAGCCAGCACGTGCACAACGCCGCCAAGGCTTACACCGAAGCCAAGTCAGGCAGTCGCAGTCGCGGGCGTCGGCCGCTTGATCCGGCGGCCGGCGATCCGGCGGCCGGCGATCCCGGCGGCCGGCGATCCCGGCGGCCGGCGCCCCCGAGACCCGGCCGCGCCCGCGCTCAGGCGGATTCGGCCGGGCGATTCCGCAGGCCGGCGATCCGGCGGCCGGCGATCCGGCGGCCGGCGCGCCGGCGGTCCCGCGCGGCGCCACGCCCACTACGATGCCCTTGCCGTTTTCCACCACCCACGACACCTTGATGTCGCCTTTCACGAAGGTCTGGCAGGCCATGCGGTAGCCGGCCTCGAAGTCTTCGGGCCGCAGGTGCTTGCGCTCCTTGGGCTTGATGGCGTCGGTGTTTTCCAGCCCGTCTTCGATGCGGCACTTGCAGGTGCCGCACAGACCTCCGCCGCACTTGAACGGAATGCCTCCCTGCTCCCTGAGCGACACGCGCAACAGGTTGCTGTTCTCGGGCGCGGTGGCAACCTTGCCGCCGTTGGAAATGAATGTGATGTGGACCATCTTGTCTGGATCCCGCTTTCAGGCTCCGCCGGCGGCCGCTTCGGCGGCGCGCAGCGTGAGCCGGGTTTCGATGCTGCCGAACCGGGTCAGGTGGTCCAGCTCCTTGCGCGCCGCCTCGATGGAATCGAATTTCTCCAGGAACTTGGTAGGCACGCGGTTCACCACGTGCGGCGGCGTTTCTTCCGTGACGACCACCCGCGTCTCGCCCCGCAGCCGGGCGATGCTGTAGACCGCCAGCCGGCGGCCGTAGAAGTGATAGTCGTAGGTTTCGACGATTTCCACCTCCGGCCCGCATTCGGTGCGGAACACGCCGGGTTTGGTGGTCAGGATGACGAATGCGGATTCCATCGGCTCACTCCTGGTCCTGGACCAGCTCGATGTCGCTGTTGAGCCAGAGCTGGCAGGCAAGCCGGTAGCCCTGCTCGATGCGGTCGCCGAGCTGCTTTTTTTCCTTCCAGTTCACCGGAGGCAGGTGTTCCGCGCCGGCCAGCACGCGGCAGGCGCACTTGGCGCACTTGCCCATGCCGCACTCGTAGCGCAGGTGGGGATAGGGAAACTGCTTGATGCCGGCGCGCACCACCAGGTTGGTGTTTTCCTTCACCTCCTCGGTGTAGGTCTGGCCGCCTTTGTGAAATACGACGATAGGCATGGTGTGCGTTCCGAAGCCGCCCCGGCGCGAACCGGGGCGACGGCTCCTGTGTGTCCTCTCCGGGGCCCCGTTCAGGCGGCCAGGCCCAGCTCGGGCAGCGAGATTTCCTTCTGCACATAGTCGTTGTAGAGCGCCGTGGTGTAGAGCAGGCGCATCTGGGCGCCGATTTCGCAGATCTTCAGGCAGCGCTGCTGCAGCTCCACCGTGTTGGCGTGCTCCAGCACGATCTGGTAGCCGCGCTCGCCGTGAATCTCGTCGGACACGATGTGCAGGTCGAAAAACTCCACCTCTTCGTCGGTGAAGCCATACTTCTCGCGCAGCGTGGGCGTCTGCTTGCGGTAGATGGAGGGCACCTGCGATTCCAGGCCGACCACCAGGCCCGCGACGGCCACGATGGGGTCTTCGCGCATGGCGACCGCATAGCACCAGCTCTGCAGCCCGCGCGTGGTGGGCGACATGTTGTCCGGGTCCACGACGCGCTCGCGCGTGGTGCCGCAGGCTTCCGCGAAGCGGATCAGCAGGTCCGTGTGGCGGTCGCCGCCGATTTCTTCCTCGTACATATTGGCGAGCAGGAAATCCTTGGCCTCGGTGTAGCTGTCGGGGGTGCGGGCGTACAGGTAGCCCAGGTAGTCGGCGAAGGGACCGACGTAGTGATAATGGTTTTCCGCCCAGCGGGCCAGGTGCTCGCGGCTCAGCTTGCCTTCGGCCCAGGCAATGCTGAAAGGCGAGGCATTGGCGCTCTTGCCCTTGATGGCGTTTTCCAACGCCGTGCGGAATTCGTCTCGGTTCATCAGTTCAGCCATGTCGCGCTCCAGATCCAGAGGGAGGAATGCCAGGCTCTCATAGCCCGACCATGCTGAACATTGTATACCGTCTACCGTTTTTGACTGCTAGGGTATTCCCGCCCATGGAGAGCGGGGCCGGAAATATAGGGACATGTTCAAGCAAATCAATGACTTGTCGGCGCAGATCGGGGCTGGTGCGTATTCGGGTTTTCCCGTACAATGAATACACTTTCAAGGCAATACGGAAATACCATGAACACCCCCCAATCCAACCGCCATCCCCTCGGAGAAGCCCGTATCGGCCAGCAACTGCTGGCGCACTATGCCCGCCGCGATGCGGTGCGTCATGCCACGCCGCTGCTGCCCTCGTCGTGGGCCGAGCTGTTCGCCCCCTTCCGCAGCGCCCGCCTGCGCCCCCCARCGCGGCCCCGGCCGCCCCCCGCGCCAGCGAGGACACGGCCTGCCAGGCGGGCTGATTCCGTCTGATTTCGCCTGGCGCGGCCCGCGCCAGGACGGAAAACGCCGTTAATGGAACGGCCGCGGCGCGTTTCCAGGCGCGCATTTAGGTATTTGTCAGCTAGCCTCTCCTAGGCTGATCGGACCGGACCGCAGAACGTCCCGGGCCCGATGGCCCGCAACCAGAACAGTCCAGGAGACAATCCATGACAGCCCCCGCCGAAGACAGGCGCCGGCGCTTCCTGCGCCAGGCCTGCGCCCTGGGAGCCGCCGGCTCGCTCGCCGGCCGCGCCGCCGCCGCGCTGGCCGCCCCTTCCACCATCACCCTGCCTTTCGCCAATGGCGAGCGCGAGCTGGTCGCCTATCCGCAAAAACGGCCGCTGATCCGCCTCACCGCGCGCCCGCCGCAACTCGAGACGCCCTTTTCCGTTTTCGCCGAAGACGTCATCACGCCCAACGATGCGTTCTTCGTGCGTTATCACCTCGCCAACATTCCCACCCAGGTCGATCCAGCCGCCTACCGGCTGCGCGTTACCGGCCTGGTGGATGCGCCGCTGGAACTGACGCTGGACCAGCTCAAGAAGGATTTCGGCCCGCCCGTCGAGCTGGTGGCGGTGGCGCAATGCTCGGGCAACAGCCGGGGCTTCTTCGAGCCCCGCGTGGCGGGCGGCCAGCTAGCCAACGGGGCCATGGGCAATGCGCGCTGGCAGGGCGTGCCGCTCAAGCGCGTGCTCGAAAAGGCCGGCATCCGCGCCCAGGCCAGGCAGATCACGTTCGAGGGCCTGGACCGGCCGGTGCTGCCGGCTACGCCGGAGTTCGTCAAGGCCCTGGACGCCGCGCACGCGATGGACGGCGAGGTGATGCTGGCCTGGTCCATGAACGGCGCGGACCTGCCCATGCTCAACGGCTATCCGGTGCGGCTCGTGGTGCCCGGCTATTACGGCACCTATTGGGTCAAGCATCTGGCCGACATCAAGGTGCTGGACCGCGAGTTCGACGGCTTCTGGATGCAGAAAGCCTACCGCATCCCCGACAACGACTGCGCCTGTACCCCGCCGGGCAAGGCGCCGGAAAAGACCCGGCCCATCGGCCGCTTCAATGTGCGCAGCTTCATCACCAGCCTGCAGGACGGCGGCCGCCTGCCGGCCGGCAGGCGCAGCACGGTGCGCGGCATCGCCTTCGACGGCGGTCAGGGCATCCGCGAGGTGCAGTTCTCGGCCGACGGCGGCAAGTCCTGGAAGGCGGCCACGCTGGGCCAGGACCTGGGCCGCTATTCGTTCCGCGAATGGCGGATCGACCTCACGCCCGCGGCCGGCCGGCACACGCTGCTGGTGCGCGCCACCAGCAATGGCGGCGAGACCCAGCCCATGCAGCCCGCCTGGAACCCGGCCGGCTACATGCGCAACGTGGTCGAAGCCATCCACGTCACCGCCGCCTGAGGAGAGCGCCATGCCTACCGCCTTTCCGCGCCTGGCCGCCGCCCTCGCCCTGGCCGGCGCCTGTGCCGCCCCCGCCCTTGCGCTGGAGATCGACCTGCCCAAGGAAACCGCCACGCTGCACGCCGCCTCGGGCGCCCAGAACGCCGCCCAGTGCTACATGTGCCATTCGGTGGACTACATCTCCTCGCAGCCGCCCATGCCCGCCGGATTCTGGGAAGCCGAAGTCAAGAAAATGGTGCAGACCTACGGCGCGCCCATCACGGCCGAGCAGATCCCGCTGATCGTGCGGTACCTGGACGAGGCCTATCCCCCGCAGAAGAAGTAAGACTCCGGCCGGGTGGCCCGGGGGCGGGAACTTTGGGCGTACCATTGAGCGGACCCCGGCGCGGCAGCGCCGGGGGACGTTTCAAGAGGTCTACATGCTCTCACCCGTCTCGGCCAGTACCGACCTGCCTGCCGACCCGCCGGCCCCGCCCGAGCCCGTGCTCCAAGTCAGCACCCTTTCGCCGTTCGCGTTCCCGGCGTTCCGCACCATCTGGATCGCCAATCTCTTTGCCAACCTGGGCACCTGGGCCCAGTCCGTGGCGGCCGCGTGGATCATCACCACCCAGCAGAGCAGCCCGCTGATGGTGGCCATGATCCAGGTCGCGGCGGCCCTGCCGCTGGTCGCCCTGTCCATCGTCACCGGCGTGGTGGCCGACAACCACGACCGCCGCAAAGTCATGCTGCTGGGCATGCTGCTGGAGCTGACGGGCGGGGTTTTCATCACCCTCCTCGCCTTTGCCGGGCTGCTGCATCCGATCACGCTGATCGCCTCGGTGTTCTGCATCGCCATCGGCAGCGCCATCGTCACGCCGGCCTGGCAGGCCGCGGTGGGCGAGCAGGTGCCCAAGGCCCACGTGGGCAGCGCGGTGCTGCTCAACAGCGTCAACTTCAACGTGGCGCGGGCGGTGGGGCCGGCCATCGGCGGCCTGCTGCTGGGCGCCATGGGCGCGCCCTGGGTGTTCCTGCTCAATTGCGTCTGCTACGGCGGCCTGGTCTGGGCCATCTGGCGCTGGAAGCGCGACGTGCCCGCGCGGCGGCTGCCGCCCGAAGGCCTGTTCGAAGGCGTGGTCGCCGCGCTGCGCTACACCCAGCATTCCACCGTGACACGCATCGTGATGCTGCGCTCGTTCGCCTTCGGCCTTTCGGCCAGCGCGCTCTGGGCGCTGCTGCCGCTGCTGGCGCACGAGCACGAAGGCGGCAACGCCCTGCTGTACGGCTACATGCTGGGCGCCCTGGGCGTGGGCGCCATCCTGGGCAGCGCGGTGGTGCGCCGCGTGCAGGCCGCCTGGGGCGCGGGCGGCCTGATCAGCGGCGCGGCCACGCTGCTTGCCGTGTGCCTGCTCATCCTGGGCCTCACCGGCACGCTGTGGCTGGCGTTTCCGGCGCTGCTGCTGGCGGGCGGCTGCTGGATCGGGGTGCTCGCCACCTACAACACCACCGTGCAGATGCTGGTGCCCGACTGGGTCAAGGCGCGTTCGCTGGCGCTCTACCAGACGGCGATCTTCGGCGGGCTGGCGGCGGGCTCGTTCATGTGGGGCCACTTCGCCGGCACCATGGGCGTGTCCGGCGCGCTGGCGGCCGCCGGCATCATGCTCGGCATCACCGTCGCCCTGCTGTACCGCTCGCGCCTGCCCGAACACGTGGATGCGCAATCGCTGGCCCGTGCCGACAGCGCCGAGCCGGCGCTGGCCCAGGCGGGCTTCAATACGCAGCACGGCTCGGTGCTGGTGGCGGTGGAGTACCTGATCGCCCACGAAAAGCTGGGCGACCTCATCAAGACGGCGCGCCCGCTGCGGCTGCTGCGGCTGCGTAACGGCGCCCAGCAGTGGCAGCTTTTCCGCGACCTGGAGCGCGAGGGCGTCTGGCGCGAGGTGTTCCTGGTCGAAAGCTGGATGCAATACCTGCGCATGATCGACCGCATGACGCTGGCCGACAAAATGGTGCTGGACCAGGTCCGGGCCCTGCATGGCGGCGAGGCCCCGCCGGTCGTGTCGCGCAACATCAGCTACCTGGCCATGAACGCCGCCCAGGGATTTTCGCTGCGGCGGCGCCCCGATCCCCCCTGACGAGCCGGGGCCCCCTCATGCTCATGTCCCTGCTCGGCAAATGGCGCGGCCGGCCACGCGGTTCCGGCCGGCCAGGCC
>NZ_LHSJ01000252.1:6735-9044 GCF_001270295.1 Achromobacter sp. DMS1
CTGCGCGCGCTGGGCGTGACCTCGGCCGCGCGCGTGCCTTCGCTGCCGGACGTGCCGGCCTTCGGCGAGACGCCGGAACTCAAGGGCTTCGAGCTCAACACCTGGACCGGCGTCTTCGTGCCGGCGGGCACGCCGCCCGGGGTGGTGCAGACGCTCAACCGCGAGCTGAACGCGGTGTTGCGCATGGAGGACGTGCGGCAGCGGCTGGCCGAGGGCGGGGCGCTGCCAGGAGCCGGCACGCCCGAGGCGTTCCGGGCGTTCCTGGGCAAGGAGCAGGCGGTCTATGCGCGCATCGTCGAGCGCGCCCACATCCGGCAGGAGTGACGCGGCCATGAAGCAGGACGAACAAGACCCGGTGCTGCCGGAAATCCGCGCCATCCAGGACGAGATGGTGGCGCTGCGGCATCGCATCCACGCCCACCCGGAGCTGGCCTACGAGGAGCATGCCACCGGCGACCTGGTGGCCGAGCGCCTGGCCGCCTGGGGCTACGAGGTGCACCGCGGCCTGGGCGGCACGGGCGTGGTGGGCACGTTGCGGCGCGGCGCGGGCGGACGCCGGCTGGGCCTGCGTGCCGACATGGACGCCCTGCCGATCCAGGAGACGACCGGGCTGCCCTATGCGAGCCGCCTGGCGGGCAAGATGCACGCCTGCGGCCACGACGGCCACACCGCCACGCTGCTGGCCGCCGCGCGCGCGCTGGCCGGGCGCGCGCGCTTCGAGGGCGCGCTCAACCTGATTTTTCAGCCAGCCGAGGAAGGCCACGGCGGGGCGCAGCGCATGATCGAGGACGGCCTCTTCCAGCGCTTTCCCTGCGATGCGGTCTACAGCTTCCATAACGAGCCGGGCTATCCGGCCGGGCGTTTCGGTTTCCGGGCCGGCGCCATGTACAGTTCCTCGGACACGGTGATCATCACCGTGCGCGGCGTGGGCGGGCATGGCGCGATGCCGCACGCGGCGGTCGACCCGGTGGTGGCGGCGGCCGGCATCGTGCTGGCCCTGCAGACCATCGTGTCGCGCGAGATCGACCCGAACGACATGGCCGTGGTGACCATCGGCGCCATTCATGGCGGCGACGCGCCCAACGTGATTCCGCAATCGGTGGAGCTGCGCCTGACCGTGCGCGCGCGGCGCGCCGAGACCCGCGCCCTGTTGCGCGAGCGCATTACCGCCATCGCCACGGCGCAGGCGGCGGTGCACCGCGCCACCGTGGAAGTGGACTACCGCTGGCGCTATCCGCCGGTGGTCAACGACCGCGAGGCCACCGCCTTTGCCGAAGAGGTGGCGCGCCGCTGGCTGGGCGAGGACTGGCTGATTCCCGACCTGGAGCCGCTGCAGGCCAGCGACGATTTCGCCTTCATGCTGCAGGAAGCGCCGGGCAGCTATTTCATTGTGGGCAACGGCGAGGGCGAGGGAGGCTGCATGGTGCACAACCCGGGCTACGACTTCAACGACGCCATTCTGCCGGTCACGGCCAGCTACTGGGTGCGGCTGGCCGAGGCGTTCCTGGCGCCGGCGGGCTGACGGCCGGGAGACGCAGCGCATGACCGTGTCGCCGACGCCGGACGCCGCCGGCCTGCCGTTCGACCCCACCACCGAATATTGGCAGGCCATCGAAACCGCCGGGACGCTGCGCGTGCCGGCCAATCCGCCTTATGCGCGGGCTTATCCGGCCCGCCTGCCCGATGGGCGCTACCTGGTGCTGCCGCTGCGCGGCGTGCCGGGCGACGCCGGCCGCTGCGTGGCCTCGCTGATCGCCAACCACGCCAGCCTGGACGTGGTGGAAACGCTGGCCGGCTTCATGGCGCAGCGCGCCCGCGCCTTCGGTGCGGAGCTGGTGGTGGGCCTGCCCACGCTGGGCCTGGCGTTCGCGCCGCTGGTGGCGCGCGCGCTGGGGTTCAGCCGCTATATCCCCTTCGGCTACTCGCGCAAATACTGGTACGACGAGTCGCTGTCCGTGCCGGTGCATTCGCTGACCACGCCCGGTGCCGGCAAGCGCCTGTACGTGGACCCCAACCTGGCCGGCTGCCTGCGCGGCCGCCGCGTGCTGGTGGTGGACGACGCCGTCAGCACGGGCCAGACCATGGCCTCGGCGCTGGCGCTGCTTGCGCGGTGCGAGGCGCGCGTGGCCGGCATCGTGGTGGCCATGCAGCAGGGGCAGAGGTGGCGCGAGCGGCTGGTCGACGAGGCGGGCCGGCCGCCTGCCCCTGGCCTGCGCCTTTCGAGGGGGCGGCCGCGCATGCGCCGCACCGGCGGGCGGCTGGGAGCCCGAGCCCGCCGCCTGATCCCCGGGCCTCGCGCCCATGCGGCG
>NZ_LHSJ01000253.1:0-6060 GCF_001270295.1 Achromobacter sp. DMS1
CTGGACCCTGCCCGGCGAAGTGCAGGCCCGCTACAGCACGCCGCTGTCTTTCCGCGTGGGCCGCAAGATCGTGAGCGGCTGGCGCGGCTGGGCGACACGGTGCAGGCGGGCCAAATCGTGGCGCGCCTGGACCCCGCCGATGCCGCCCAAGAATGCCGCCAGCGCGCAAGCGCAACTGTCGGCCGCGCGCCACCAGCTCGAATACGCCCACCCGGCAACTCAATCGCGACCGCGCGCAGCGCGCGAGAACCTGATTCCGGCAACCCAGCTCGAACAGACCCGCAACGCCTATGCGTCGCCGCTGGCGCAGCGCGACCAGGCGGCCCAGCAGGCCGCGCTGGCGGCCGACCAGCTCGGCTACACCACGCTGCGCGCCGACCATGCCGGCGTCATCACCGCGGAACAGGCCGACACGGGCCAGAACGTGTCGGCAGGACAGCCCGTGTACACGCTGGCCTGGTCGGGCGCGTGGACGGCGCTGTGCGACGTACCCGAGAACATCCTGGCGCACCTCGCGCCCGGCCAGCGCGCCACGGTGACGCTGGCCCCGCTGCCGGACCGCAGCTTCAACGCCACGCTGCGCGAAATCGCGCCGGCAGCCGATCCGCAGAGCCGGACCTACCGCGTCAAGCTCACGCTGGAGAATCCCGACCCCGCGCTGCGGCTGGGCATGACGGCCAACATCAGCTTCGAGAACACCGCCGGTTCCGCGCAGCCCACCTTCACGCTGCCGGCCACCGCGCTGTTCCACCAGGGCGACGCGCCGGCGGTATGGGTGGTCAAGCCGGGCGACGACACGCTGGAACTGCGCCCGGTGCGGGTGCTGCGCTACGACGCCCGCACCGTCACCCTCTCGCAAGGCCTGAAAGACGGCGAGCGCGTGGTGTGGCAGGGCGTGCATGCCGTGAGCGCGGGCGAAAAAGTCCGGCCCGTGCCGCCGCTGCACCCCGAGGACTTCGCGTCATGAGCGCCGCCCTCCCCCCCGAGGGCGGCCACGCCGAAAGCGCGCACGCCGAAGGCCGCTTCAACCTGTCGGCCTGGGCGCTGCGGCACCAGCCGCTGGTCGTTTTCCTCATCACGCTGGTCACGCTGTTCGGCGTGCTGTCGTACTCGCGGCTGGCGCAGTCGGAAGACCCGCCCTTCACCTTCCGCGTCATGGTCATCAAGACGCTGTGGCCGGGCGCCACCGCGCGCCAGGTGCAGGAGCAGGTGACAGACCGCCTCGCCCGCAAGCTGCAGGAAACCCCCGACACCGATTTCCTGCGCAGTTATTCGCGCCCCGGCGAGTCGCTGATCTTCTTCACCATGAAGGATTCGGCGCCCGCCGGCCGCGTGGCCGACGAGTGGTACCAGGTGCGCAAGAAAGCGGGCGATATCGCCGCCACGCTGCCGCAGGGGGTGCAGGGCCCGTTCTTCAACGACGAGTTCGGCGACGTCTATACCAACATCTATACGCTGGAAGGCGACGGTTTTTCGCCGGCGCAGCTGCACGACTACGCCGACCGGCTGCGCACCGTTCTGCTGCGCGTGCCCGGCGTGGCCAAGGTTGACTATTTCGGCGACCAGCCCGAGCGCATCTACCTCGAGATCTCCAATACGCAGCTCACGCGGCTGGGCATTTCGCCCGCCCAGATCGCGGAAGCGGTCAACGGGCAGAACGCGGTTTCCAGCGCCGGTACGCTCACCACCGCGGACGACCGCGTCTTCGTGCGGCCGTCCGGCCAGTACCAGGACATGCGGGCCCTGCAGGAAACGCTGATCCGCGTGAACGGGCGCTCGATACGCCTGGGCGACATCGCCACGCTGCGCCGCGGCTACCAGGACCCGCCCGCCGAGCAGATGCGCCTGGCCGGCAAGCCCGTGCTGGGCATCGGCATCACCATGCAGCCGGGGCAGGACGTGGTCAAGCTGGGCCAGGCGCTGAAGCAGACCTTCGCCCGGCTCAAGGCCGGGCTGCCGGCCGGGCTGACGCTGGAAGAAGTGTCCAGCATGCCCGAGGCCGTGTCGGATTCGGTGGACGAATTTCTGCGTTCGGTGGCCGAGGCGGTGGCCATCGTGCTGCTGGTGAGCCTGGTGTCGCTCGGCCTGCGCACCGGCATGGTGGTGGTGATCTCCATACCCGTGGTGCTGGCGGTGACGGCCCTCTTCATGGACCTCTTCGGCATCGGGCTGCACAAGGTTTCGCTGGGCACGCTGGTGCTGGCGCTGGGCCTGCTGGTGGACGACGCCATCATCGCGGTGGAGATGATGGCGGTGAAGCTGGAACAGGGATGGAACCGCGCCCGCGCCGCGGCCTTCGCCTACACCAGCACCGCCTTCCCCATGCTGACCGGCACGCTGGTCACGGTAGCGGGCTTTCTGCCCATCGCGCTGGCCAAGTCCAGCACGGGCGAATACACGCGCTCCATTTTCGAAGTGTCGGCCATCGCGCTGGTTACCTCGTGGTTCGCGGCAGTGGTGCTGATTCCGCTTCTGGGTTTTCGCATCCTGCCCGAGCGCAAGCGCGAGACGCACCTGCCCGACCACCACGAGCACGACATCTACGACACGCGCTTCTACCGCCGCTTGCGCGGCTGGGTGGCGGCCTGCGTGGACCGCCGCTACCTGGTGCTGGGCGTCACGGTCCTGCTCTTTGCCGCCGCCATGGCGGCGTTCCGGCTGGTGCCCCAGCAGTTCTTTCCGAATTCCGACCGGCCCGAGCTGCTGCTGGACGTGCGCCTGCAGGAAGGCGCATCGTTCGAGGCCACGCTGCGCCAGGTGGAACGGCTGGAGCGGACGCTGTCCGGCCGCCCCGAGATCCGCCATCTCGTGAGTTTCGTGGGCACGGGCGCGCCGCGCTTCTACCTGCCGCTGGATCAGCAACTGCCCACGCCCAACTTCGCCCAGCTCGTCATCACCGCCAGGTCGGTAGAAGACCGCGAGCATCTTGCGCAGTGGCTGGGGCCGGTGCTGCGCGACCAATACTCCGCCATCCGCAGCCGCCTGTCGCGGCTCGAGAACGGCCCGCCCGTGGGCTTTCCGGTGCAGTTCCGCGTCAGCGGCGGCGAAATCGGCACGGTGCGCGAGGTGGCCGGGAAAGTGGCGGGCCTGATCCGCGCCGACGGCCGCGCCACCAACGTGCAGTTCGACTGGGACGAGCCCTCGCAGCGCAGCGCCCATTTCGAGATCGACCAGAAAAAGGCCCGCGACCTGGGCGTGAGCACCGCCGACATTTCCAGCTTCCTGGCGATGACGCTGTCGGGCTATGCCGTCACCCAGTACCGCGAGCGCGACAAGCTCATCAACGTGGAGCTGCGGGCCCCGCTCGGCGAGCGCGTGGACCCCGCCCGGCTCGAAACCCTGTCCATGCCCACGCCCAACGGCCCCGTGCCGCTGGGCAGCCTGGGCCACGTGCGCTACGGCCTGGAATACGCCGTGATCTGGGAACGCGACCGCCAGCCCACCATTACGGTGCAGGCCGACGTCAGGCCCGGCGCCGAAGGCATCGACGTCACCGAGGCCATCGACGCCCGCCTGCAAGACCTGCGCGGCTCGCTGCCGGTGGGCTACCGCATCGAGGTGGGCGGATCGGTGGAGGAAAGCGCCAAGGGGCAGTCTTCCATCAACGCCCAGATGCCCGTCATGATCGTCGCCGTGCTCACGCTGCTGATGATCCAGCTCCAGAGCTTCGCCCGCGTGCTCATGGTGGTGCTGACGGCCCCGCTCGGCCTGATCGGAGTGGTGGCGGCGCTGCTGCTGTTCGGCAAGCCCTTCGGTTTCGTGGCCATGCTGGGCGTAATCGCCATGTTCGGCATCATCATGCGCAACTCGGTCATTCTGGTGGACCAGATCGAGCAGGACATCCAGGCCGGGCACAAGCGCGTGGACGCCATCGTCGGCGCCACCGTGCGGCGCTTCCGGCCCATTACGCTGACGGCGGCGGCGGCCGTGCTGGCGCTGATCCCGCTGCTGCGCAGCAATTTCTTCGGCCCCATGGCCACCGCACTCATGGGCGGCATCACCAGCGCCACGGTGCTGACGCTGTTTTTCCTGCCGGCGCTCTACGCCGCATGGTTCCGCGTGCGGCACGAGGAGCGCGACGAGCCCGAAGGCGAGCCGCCGGGCGCGCGCGCCGCCGATACCGTGGAGCGAGGAACCTGAGCATGTCCGCATTCCGCCACATACGCCCCGCCCTGGCGGCGCTGCTGCTGGCGCTGGCCGCCTGCGCCTTCGCCCCGGACGGCACGCCGCCCGCCATGGCGCTTTCCGGCCAGTACGGCGCAGAGCCGGCCCCTGCCTCGGCCGCCGCCGCGCAAGGCGTGGCGCAGCGCTTCGAACAGGCGCGGCGGCCCGTGCCCGAATGGTGGAACGTTATGGCTCGCCCGCGCTCGACGGCCAGGTCGAGGAAGGGCTGGCCAACAGCCCCGACCTGGCTTCGGCGTCGGCGTAGGAACGGACGGAGTAGGATCCCGAGGGACGGCGGGCGGCATAGGTCATTTAAGGCGCTTCTACGATTACTTGGTCGATTTGCTCAGGGCTTCGAATTGCTGCGTCAGGTAGTTGCCCATGCTGGTCATCTGCGCCACGAAGGTATCGAGCGCCACGAAACGGGTGCGCAATTGCGCCATTTCGGCGTCGCTGGCTTCCTTGGCGCGCGTCTGCTGGTCTTTCACGGCGGCGATGCTCTTGGCCAGGCCGTCCTGACGCGTCTTGATCATGCCGTTGGAGCCCAGGATGTCGTCGAAGACGGCGGCGAACTTCTCGCCCACGCCGTCCTTGCCGGTGAGCAGGGTGGCGACGTCGGCCGAGTTTTCCTTGAGCGCCTTGTCGAGCTTGGTGGTGTCGAGCTTGAGCTCGCGGGCCAGCGGGTCGGTGGTGATGCCCAGGTCGGCCAGCGTGCGCACCGAGCCTTCGCCCACCACGGTTTGCAGCACGCCGGCCAGCTGCGACTGGATGGAGCGCGTGGTGCTGTCCCCGGTGAGCGGCTGGTTGGTGGCGGCCTGGGCGTCGAAGGCGGTGAGGTTCTTGATCGTGCTCTGCAGGGCGTTGTAGGCCTTCACGAAGTTCTGCACCGCGGTGCTGGCCACGGAGGTGTCGCGCTCCAGCTTGAGCGTGATGGGCTTGTTGGCCTCGGTGGTTTCGGCAAGGTTCAGGGTGATGCCGTCGATGGCGCCCTCGATGTTGTTCGAGCCGCTGGTGACGGTGATGCCGTTGATGACCACTTCGGCGTTGGTGGCCGCGGTGGCGGCCATGCCGCTCGTGGTGCCGTCGGCGGCGGTGCTGAAGCCGAGCAGGTCCTGCAGGCTCTGGTCGCCGGTGACGGTGATGTTCTTCACCGCGGCCTTCTCGCCGGTGTTCTTGGCGGTGAGCATCAGGTAGTTGTTGCCATTGCCGTCGTTGATGACGGTGGCCGACAGGCCCGCCTTGTCGTTGGCGTTGATGGCCTTGACGATGCCGTCGAGCGAGGTGTCGCTGCCCAGGTCGATGGTGGTCTTGGTGCCGTCGGCCAGCTCGATCTCGAAGGAGCCGGTGTCGCCGTGCTTGGCGGCGCGGTCGGCCACGGCCGTGGACTGCAGGCTCTGCGCGGTGGCGAGCTTGTTGACGTAAATGGTGTACAGGCCCGAGGCGGCGCCCTCGGCGGCCACCGTGGCGGTGAGGGCGCTGCCGCCGGTCACGCTGCCCTTCATGGCGCTCATGGTCTCGGGCTTGCCCAGCGTGGCGGCGGCCGTCTGCAGCGATTCCAGGTAGCTCTGGAGCTGCGTGTAGGCGTCGATGCGGGTCTGGAAGCTCTCCTGGCGCTGCGTGTAGATCTCGAGTTTCTTGTCCTCGGCTTCCTGCAGCTTGCTCAGGGTCTCTTCGAGGGGCAGGCCCGAGACCGCGCCAAGATTAGTAATAGAGGCCATGTATGAAATTCCTTCTAGCTACGATTCTGTCAAATAAGGGGCGCGGCGATCGGCCGGGCAAGGGCATAAGGGGGGCCTATTTCGGCCTTTCCGCCGGGTTGGGCGCGGAAAAACGCTCAGGCCGAGGTCTTGATGCCGTTTCCTTGCATGTTCACGATCATTTTGGCGATCTTCAGCA
>NZ_LHSJ01000254.1:0-6018 GCF_001270295.1 Achromobacter sp. DMS1
GCTGGCGGCCGCCATGCTGCGCCAGGCGCCCGAGGGCGCAAGCGCGGAGGCCGTGGCCCAGCGCTCGCAGCGACTGGCGGGCGAGCTGTCGTCCATGCTGGAAGACAGCGTCGCCGTCATCCGCGGGCTGGACCAATGGCTGGCCGACCAGGGCGCGCGCACCACCATGGAGCGCCTGCTCGAAGATTGCCGCAAGCTGCTATGTTCGCACCAGCTGCTATCGCGCCAGCATATCGACTGGCCCCGCGGCGCCGCGCACGCCGAGCTTCCGGAGTACGCCTCGCGCTATATGGCGCTGGCCTGGCTGCTGCATCTGCTGCAATCGCTGCCCGAAGACGCCGAGCTGGAGCTGAGCGCGCCGGCAGCCGGATTGCTGCGCGCCTCCTGCAGGGCCGGCGGCGACCGGCGCGAGCCCGCCGTCGGCCGGGAAGACGTGGAACTGCTGGCGGCGGCGAGCGGCGCGACGCTCAAGCGCGATGCGGCGGGCTGGACGCTGCGCCTGCCGCTGTGCCGGTAGAACGCCGCATGACCGCCCCCGCGCGGCAGGACGCCGCGCCCCGCTAGATCTTCTCGGTTTCGCCCGTGCGGGGCTGCCACTTCATGAGGCGCTTTTCGCCCAGCCCGACGATGTAGTCCAGCACCAGCGCGAATGCGGTCAGAACCACGATGCCGGCGAACACGGTGTTCACGTCGAACGTGCCTTCGGCCTGCAGGATGAGATAGCCCACGCCGCTGGCCGAGCCCAGGTACTCGCCCACCACCGCGCCCACGAAGGCCAGGCCCACCGACGTATGCAGGCTGGAGAACACCCAGCTCGTCGCCGAGGGCAGGTAGACGTGGCGCAGGAGCTGGCGGCGGCGCGCGCCCAGCATGCGGGCGTTATCCAGCAGCGTGGGGCTGACTTCGCGCACGCCCTGGTACACGTTGAAGAACACGATGAAGAACACCAGCGTGACAGCCAGCGCGACCTTGGACCAGATGCCCAGGCCGAACCACATGCCGAAGATGGGCGCCAGGATGACGCGCGGCATGGAGTTGGCGGCCTTGATGTAGGGATCGAGCACCGCGCTGGCGCCCGGCGACAGGCCCAGCCAGAGGCCGCAGCCCAGGCCGGTGATGGTGCCGATGAAGAAGGCCAGCACCGTCTCGCTGAGCGTCACCCACAAGTGGGTGTAGATGTCGCGGCTGGTGACGAACCAGGCCCAGATGCGCCCCCAGACTTCCAGCGGCTGCCCGAAAAAGAACGCGACCTTGGGATCCTTGGAAGCCACGTGCCAGACGCCCAGGATGACCACCAACAGCAGGAGTTGCCAGAAGCGCAGGCTGGCGGAGCCGGTTTTGATCGATTTCAGCATGAATCAGACTCGCTTCTGTTGGGCATAGCCTTTGAGCACCTCTTCGCGCAGCACCGCCCAGATGGCGGCATGCAGCTCCACGAAACGCGGATGGGTGCGCACTTCGGCCACGTCGCGCGGACGCGGCAGGTCGATATGGAACTCCCCGATGGGATGGGTGCCGGGGCCGGCCGAGAGCACGACCACGCGGTCGCTCATGGCGATGGCCTCGTCCAGGTCATGGGTGATGAACAGCACCGCCTTGCGCTTGGCCATCCAGAGGTCGAGCACCTCGTTTTCCATGAGCTGGCGCGTCTGGATGTCCAGCGCCGAAAACGGCTCGTCCATCAGGATGATGTCGGGATCGCGGATCAGCGTCTGGGCCAGCATGGCGCGCTTGCGCATGCCGCCGGACATCTGGTGCGGATAGCGGTTCTCGAAGCCGCCCAGCCCCACGCGGCGCAGCCAGTCGCGGCCGCGCTCCAGCGCCTCGGCGCGCGCCACGCCGGCGAACTCCAGGCCGGCGATGACGTTGTCCAGGGCGCTGCGCCAGGGCAGCAGCGCCTCGCCCTGGAACATGTAGCCGGCGCGCGCGTTGATGCTGCTGAGCGGCTCGCCGAATACCCGCACCAGCCCCGAGGAGGGCTGGAGCAGGCCGGCGCTGACGTTGAGCAGGGTGGACTTGCCGCAGCCGGTGGGGCCCACCACCGAGACGAATTCGCCAGGGGCGATCGCCAGGGTGGTGTCGTGGACCGCGGTATAGCGCTGGCTGCGGTCATCGCGAGAGACAAAGGTGCAGGTAATGTTTTCCAGCGACAGTGCGGCTTCAGCCATTGGGATACTTCTCGTTGGCGCGGCGCGCGAATTCGTTGGTCCAGACCTTGGCGGCGTCGATCTTGGAAGCGTCGAAGCCGGGCGTGAAAGCCGCCAGGGCCTTGAGCGCCGTGGCCGCGCCGTCCTCGGGAATGATGCCGTCGGGCGACAGGCCTTCCATGCTCTTGGAGATGGCGGTCTTGTACACCGCCGGGTCGCCCAGCAGGTAGTTCTGCGGCACGACCTTGGCGATCTTCCTCGGCGCCGGCCTTCTGGATCCACTTGTCGGCGCGCACCATGGCGTTGGTGAGGGCCTGCACCGTGTTGGGATTGGCCTCGACGAAGGACTGCGGCGCATAGAGGCAGCCCGCCGGCATGTTGCCGCCGAAGATGTCCTGCGTGTCCTTGAGCGTGCGCGTGTCCACGATGACCTGGATGTCGCCCGGCATTTCCAGCATGGACACCACGGGGTCCGTGTTGGAGATGGCGTCGATCTGGCCGCTGCGCAGCGCCGTCACGGCGCCGGCGCCCGCGCCCACGCCGATGATGGACACGTCGGAAGCCTTCAGGCCGTGCTTGGCCAAGAAGAAGCTCACCACCATGTTGGTGGAGGAGCCCGGCGCGGTGACGCCGATTTTCTTGCCTTTCAGGTCGGCCGGGCCCTTGTAGCCGGGCATGTTCTTCTTGGACACGCCCACGCCGATCATGGGCGCGCGGCCTTGCAGCACGAAGGCGCGGTAGGCCTGGCCCTTGGCCTGCATGGCCAGGGTGTGCTCGAAGGCGCCCGACACCACGTCGGCGCTGCCGCCGACCACGGCCTGCAGGGCCTTGGAGCCGCCGGCGAAGTCGGCGATGCTGACGTCCAGGCCCTCGTCCTTGAAATAGCCGCGCACTTCGGCGATGGTCAGCGGCAGGTAGTAGATGAGCGCCTTGCCGCCCACGGCGATCTGGACCTTGGTCTTTTCCAGCTTCTGGGCGCGCACGATGGCGGGAGCCATGCCCATGACGCCGGCTGCGCCGGCCATCTTGAGCACTTCACGGCGGGTAAATGACATCTGTCGTCTCCTTGGTAGCCGCGCGCGGCGCGGCGAATCTGGTCGGCGGGGCCGCTGCCGCCCCGGCGCCGGGCAAGCGGCGTTTCAGCCGACGGGCCTACCGATGGCGCCGGTCTGGGCCAGCTCGTCGATAGCCGCTGCATCATACCCCAGCGATTTCAGGACTTCCTCGGTATGTTCCCCTAAGCGGGGGCCGATCCAGCGCGTGCCGCCTGGCGTTTCGGACAATTTGGGCACCACCGCCGGCAGCTTCACGGGCGAGCCGTCGGCGAAATGATGCTGCTCGATCATGCGGCGCGCGAGGAACTGCGGATCGGAGAACATGTCGGCCACGCTGTAGATCTTGCCCACCGGCACGTCGGCCTGCTTGAGCGCGGCCAGCGCCTCGTCGATGCCGCGCCCGCCGCACCATTGCTGGATGGCGCCGTCGATCTCCTCCACCCGCCGGGCGCGGCCGTCGTTGCGCACCAGCTCGGGGTCTTCGGCCAGGTCGTCGCGGCCGATGGCGCGCATCAGCCGGTGGAAGATCGCGTCGCCGTTGCCGGCGATGACGATGTTCTGCCCGTCGCGCGTGGTGTAGGTGTTGGACGGCACGATGCCGGGCAGCGCGCCGCCGGTGCGCTCGCGCACCACGCCCGCCACGTCGTATTCCGGCACCAGGCTTTCCATGAGGTTGAACACCGCCTCGTAGAGCGCCACGTCCACCATCTGGCCCTGGCCGGCCCGGCATTCCTCGCCGGTCTTGCCGTTCCACCGGCCGCCGGTGGCGTCGCGGTGCCGCAGCGCCATCATGGCGCCGATCACGCCATGCAGCGCCGCGATGGAATCGCCGATGGAAATGCCCACCCGCAGCGGCGGGCGGTCGGGATGGCCCGAGACGTAGCGCAGGCCGCCCATGGATTCGCCGATGGCGCCGAAGCCCGGCTGGTCTTTCATGGGCCCGGTCTGTCCGTAGCCCGACAGGCGCACCATGATGAGCGCGGGGTTGACGGCGCGGAGCTGTTCGTAGCCCAGCCCCCACTTCTCCAGCACGCCGGGCCGGTAGTTCTCGACCACCACATCGGCCTCCAGGGCCAGCCGGCGCGCGATCTCCCGGGCGCGCGGATCCTTGAGGTTGAGGGCGATGGAGCGTTTGTTGCGGGCCTGCACGGTCCACCACAGGGAATTGCCTTCGTGCAGGTGGCGCCAGCTGCGGATGGGGTCGCCGCCGCCCTTGCCGTCGGGGCCGTGCGGGGTTTCGACCTTGATGACGTCGGCGCCGAACTCGCCGAAGATGCGCGCGGCGAAGGGGCCCGCGATGAGCGTGCCCAGTTCCAGGACTTTCAGGCCAGTCAGCGCTGACATTGCTTGTCTTCCTCTCTTTGTCGGATTCGGGCGCGGTGCGTTGCCGCGGCCCTGCCAGGGCGTGTCGCCCCTAGGTGCTGCGGCGTTCCATCAGGGCCCAGGCGATGGTGCCCGCGTCCACGTATTCGAGTTCGCTGCCGGCCGGCACGCCGCGCGCCAGGCGCGTGACGCGCAAGCCGCGCTCGGCCAGCGCCTCGCCCAGGAAATGGGCGGTGGTTTCGCCCTCGGCGGTGAAGCTGGTGGCCAGGATGACCTCCTGCACCACGCCGTCGGTGGCGCGCCGGATCACGCGCTCGAAATCCAGCTCGCGCGGACCGATGCCCTCCAGCGGCGCCACGCGGCCCATCAGCACGTAGTACAGGCCGCGGTAGCCGTGGCTGGACTCGATCATGTTCTGGTCGGCCGGCGTTTCCACGATGCAGAGCTGGGTGGCATCGCGCTTGGGATTGGCGCAGGTGGCGCAGATCTCTTCTTCGGTGAAGCCGTTGCAGCGGGCGCAATGCCGCAGGTTGCGCACGGCGCCGGCCAGCGCGCGCCCGAGCATGTCGGCGCCCTGCAGGTCGTGCTGGAGCAGGTGGTAGGCCATGCGCCGGGCCGAACGCGCCCCGACGCCGGGCAGGCGCCTGAGGGCCTCGATCAGCGAAACCAGCGGTTCGGGTTCGGGCAGCTGTGCGTCCATGGAGCGGTGGGAAAAGGCGGGCGCCGGCGGAACGGTGTCAGAACGGGAACTTCATGCCGGGAGGCAGCGGCATGCCGGCGGTCACCGACGCCATCTTCTCCTGGGCCGTGGCTTCGGCCTTGCGCAGGGCGTCGTTGAAGGCGGCCGCCACCAGGTCTTCGAGCATGTCCTTGTCGTCGCCCAGCAGGGACGGGTCGATGGCCACGCGCTTGACGTCGTGGCGGCAGGTCATGGTGACCTTGACCAGGCCGCCGCCCGAGGCGCCCTCGACCAGGATCTCGGCCAGCGCGTCCTGCGCCTTCTTCATGTTTTCCTGCATCTGCTGGGCCTGGCGCATCAGGCCGGCGAGTTGTCCTTTCATCATGATGGGTGCTTCCTCGTGAAGGGAGAGTGTGAATTCGGGTATAGGCGGCAAGCCGCGCTCAGGCGGCGGGAGGATCGACGTGGCGGACGGAGCCGGGCACGACCCGGCCGCCGAAATCGGCCACCAGGGCCTGGACGAAGGGATCGGCGGCCACGGCCTCTTCGGCCGCCTGCTGGCGCGCGGCGCGCTCGGCCTGGGCCACCGCGTGCGCGGTGGCCTCGCCGGTGGCGCCCACGTCCACGTCCAGCCGCACGCTTTGGCCGAAATGCTCGCACAGCACGGTCTGCAGGCGAACCCGGCTCTCGCTCTCGGCCAGCGTCTTGACCGCGACGCGCAGCACGATGGTGTCGCCCTGCAGGCCCGCCCATTCGCTCTGGCGGGCCAGCTCGGCCGCCAGGGCCGGTAACCGGCAGGGCGCGCCGGCGAGTT
>NZ_LHSJ01000255.1:0-5886 GCF_001270295.1 Achromobacter sp. DMS1
ATCCCCCGGTCTCGGGCCCGGGCCGCCGGCCGTATCCGGCCAAGCTGTCCTGGTACGTGGATTCCATCCGCCAGGCCACGCGCGGATCCGGCGCGTCGGCGCCCGGATCGCGGCCCAGGTCCAGCAGCAGGCCGTTGGACAGCACAGCCCGCCAGGCATAGCGCGGACTGAGCTCGAGCTTGGCGACGTGCAGGTCCAGCGGCGCGAACCAGCGGGCCAGTTCCGCGTAGCGCTGAACCACCAGCGATTCCGTGCCTTCCGGGCCGGAGAACTGCGGCAGCACCGTCTCGTCGTCCACCTCGCCGGTATTCGCCGTGAACGCCTCGCCCCAGGTGTTGATCATCTGGTTCTCGTTCCACAGCGCCAGGGGCTGCTGCTCTTCGATGCGCACGCGCAGCACGTTCGGCCAGATGCGCCGCACGCTGGCATGCCGCACCCAGGGCACCGACTCGAAGAGCTCGCGCGCTTCGTCCAGGTCCACGGTGAAGAAGTTCCCCTTGAACCGGCCCGCGATGGCCGCCCGCACCGCTCCCGGCGACACGTAGTGCAGCTCGCCGTCCGGCATGGGCTCCAGCTCGATGGCCGACAGCGTGAAGTACGGACGCTGCGCAACCCAGGCCACGCCCGCGAGCAGCAAGGCGCACACCGCCAGCACGGCCAGCGTGTTGGCGATCAGGTTGGTCGTTCGGGCGTCGTTCCACACAGGGCGTCCAGGTCAGGCGTTGCGGCCGGGGCTGCGCACTTTGCACGCAGCCTCGGACAGGATCGCCACGCACAGTTCCGCATAGCTGATGCCGACGGCCTTGGCGGCCATGGGCACCAGCGAATGGCTGGTCATGCCGGGCGAAGTGTTCATTTCAAGCAGCCACGGCCGGTTTTCGCGGTCGAGGATGAAATCGGCGCGCCCCCAGCCCTCGCAGCCCAGGGCCTGGTAGGCCCGCACGGCGATGTCGGCCACTTCCCGCGCCACGTCGGGCGGCAGGTCGGCGGGGCAGAAGTACTGGGTGTCGTCCGAAAAATACTTGTGCTCGTAGTCGTAGTTGCCGCCGGGCGCCGCGATCTCGATCACCGGCAGCGCGCGGGCCTGCCTGCCCGAACCCAGCACGGCCACGGTCAGCTCGCGCCCGCTGATGAACTGCTCGGCCAGCACCACTTCGTCGAACCGGGCCGCCTCGGCGTAGGCCCGCTTCATGTCGGAATAGCCCACGACCTTGGTGATGCCCACGGTCGAGCCCTCGTGCGGCGGCTTGATGATGAGCGGCAGGCTCAGGCGGTCGGGCACGGTGCGCAGCTCGGTGTCGGCGTCCAGCACCTCGAAGGCCGGCGTGGGCAGGCCGTGCTGCAGCCAGATGCGCTTGGTCATGGTCTTGTCCATGGCCAGGGCCGAGGCCAGCGGGCCGCTGCCCGTATAGGGGATGCCCAGCAGTTCCAGCGCGCCCTGCAGCGTGCCGTCTTCGCCGTAGCGGCCGTGCAGCGCGATGAACACGCGCTCGAAGCCCTCGGCGGCCAGTTCCGCCAGGCTGCGCTCGCCCGTGTCGAACAGGTGCGCGTCCACCCCGGCGCTCAACAGCGCCTGATGCACGCCCGCGCCCGACATCAGGGACACTTCCCGCTCGGCGGAGCGTCCGCCGTACAGCACGCCGACTTTGCCGAATTCCGCTTTCATGCCAGCTCTCCCACCTGGGCCGGGACCTTGCTGATCGATCCCGCGCCCATCACGATCACCACATCGCCGTCGCGCACGAAGTCCAGCACGGCCTGCGGCAGCTCGGCCACGTCCTCGACGAACACCGGCTCCACCTTGCCCGCCACCCGCAGCGCGCGCGACAGCGCACGGCCGTCGGCCGCAACCAGCGGCGCCTCGCCGGCGGCATAGACCTCGGTCAGCAGCACCGCGTCGGCCGTGCCCAGCACGCGCACGAAGTCCTCGAAGCAATCGCGGGTGCGCGTGTAGCGGTGCGGCTGGAACGCCAGCACGATGCGGCGGTCTGGCCAGGCGCCGCGCGCGCGGCCAGCGTGGCCGCCATTTCGACGGGGTGGTGGCCGTAGTCGTCGATCACCGTGAAGGTGCCGCCGCCGTGCGCGGCCGGCACCGGGAAATCGCCGACCTGCGTGAAGCGGCGTCCCACTCCATGGAAAGAGGCCAGCGCCTCGCAGATCGCGTCGTCTTCCACGCCCAGCTCGGTCGCCACCGCGATGGCCGCCAGCGCGTTGCGCACGTTGTGCAGGCCCGGCAGGTTCAGCTCCACGCGCAGCGGCGGCAGCAGCGTGTCGCGATGGCTGCGCTGCACGTTGAAGCGCATGCGCGTGCCCTCGGGCTGCACTTCGTAGGCCCGCACCTGCGCGTCTTCGCCCAGGCCGTATGTGGTGATCGGCCGCGAGACGAACGGCATGATCTCGCGCACGTTGGCGTCGTCCGCGCACAGCACCGCGCTGCCGTAGAAGGGCAGGCGCTGGGTGAACTCGATGAACGCGCTCTTCAGGCGCGCCACGTCGTGCCCGTAGGTGTCCATGTGGTCGGCGTCGATGTTGGTGACGATGGCCATCACGGGCAGCAGGTTGAGGAAGGAGGCGTCGGATTCATCCGCTTCCACCACGATGTAGTCGCCCTGCCCCAGCCGCGCGTTGGCGCCCGCCGAATTGAGGCGGCCGCCGATGACGAAGGTGGGATCCAGGCCACCCGCGGCCAGTACGCTGGCCACCAGGCTGGTGGTGGTGGTCTTGCCGTGCGTGCCGGCCACGGCGATGCCGCGCTTCAGGCGCATCAGCTCGGCCAGCATGATGGCGCGCGGCACCACCGGAATCCGCGCGGCGCGCGCCGCGATGACTTCCGGGTTGTCGCCCGCCACCGCCGTGGAGGTCACGATGGCGTCGGCGCCCGTCACGTTGCTGGCCACGTGGCCGATGGAGATCTTCATGCCCAGGCCGGCCAGGCGGCGGGTCACCGCCGATTCGTGCAGGTCGGAGCCGCTGATGGCGTAGCCCAGGTTGAGCAGGACCTCGGCGATGCCGCTCATGCCGGAACCGCCCACGCCGACGAAATGGATGTGTTGAATTCTGTGTTTCATGATTGACGCCCCGCTGCCTGTTCGCAAACGTCGGCGATATGGGCCGCGGCCTCGGGGCGCGCATGCGCGCGCGCCCGTTCGGCCACGGCCTGGAGTTCTTCCCGGGTGCGCTGGCCCAGCCAGTCCGCCAGCCACTGGGGCGTGAGGGCGGATTGCGGCTGCAGCCAGGCGGCCTGCGCGTCGCTGAGGAAGCGCGCATTGGCGGTCTGGTGATCGTCGATGGCGTGCGGAAACGGCACGAAAAGCGCGGCCACGCCCGCCGCCGCCACTTCGGACACCGTCATGGCGCCGGCGCGGCAGATCAGCAGGTCGGCCGCGCCCAGCTCGCCCGCCATGTCGTCGATGAAGGCGCGGCAGTCGGCCTGCACGCCCGCCCGGGCATAGGCCTGCAGCAGCGCCGGCAGGTGCTGCTCGCCGGCCTGGTGCACGACCTCCGGCCGGCGCTCGGGAGCCATGGCGGCCAGCGCCGGCGCAGCACGGTATTCAGGGCGTGCGCGCCCAGGCTGCCGCCCACCACCAGCAGACGCAACGGGCCGGTGCGCTCGCCGTAGCGGCGCGCCGGCCCGGGCAGCGCGCAAAAATCGGCCCGCACGGGGTTGCCCAGGGCCTCGCCCTTGGGCAGCACCCCCGGAAACCCGCTCAGGACGCGGCGCGCCATGCGCGCGAGCCAGCGGTTGGCGGTGCCCGCCACCGCGTTCTGTTCGTGCACGACCAGCGGCAGGCCGCGCAGGGCCGCGATCACGCCCCCGGGGAATGCCACGTAGCCGCCCATGCCCAGCACCACGTCGGGGCGCGCATACGAGAGCCTGGACCATGCCTGCGCGAAGGCGCGCAGCAGCATGAACGGCAGCTTGAGCAAGGTGGAGAATCCCTTGCCGCGCACGCCCGCGAAGCGCAGCGGCACCAGCTCGATGCCGCGCGGCGGCACCAGGCGGCCTTCCATCTTTTCCGGATTGCCCAGCCACAGCACCCGCCAGCCGCGCGCGCGCAGCACCTCGGCCACGGCCAGGCCGGGCATGATGTGTCCGCCCGTGCCGCCCGCCATGATGAGGATGGTGCCCGCGCTCATACCCGCCCCCCGCGCATCATGATGCGGTTTTCCACGTCCACGCGGATCAGCATGGCCAGCGCGCACACGTTCATGACCACGCCCGAGCCGCCGTAGCTCATCAGCGGCAGGGTCAGCCCCTTGGTGGGCAGCAGTCCCAGGCACACGCCCATGTTGATGAAGGCCTGCACGCCGAACCATATCGCCACGCCCTGCGCGACCATGCCGGCGAAGGTGCGCTCCATGGCGATGGCCTGCCGGCCGATGTCGAAACCGCGCTGCACGATGAGGGCGAACAGGCAGATCACCAGCATCACGCCGGCAAAGCCCAGTTCCTCGCCCACCACGGCCATGAGGAAGTCGGTATGGGCCTCCGGCAGGTAGTGCAGCTTCTCGACGCTGGCGCCCAGTCCCACGCCCAGCCATTCGCCGCGGCCCAGCGCGATCAGCGAATGCGAGAGCTGGTAGGCGCTGCCGTAGGCGTTGTCCTCGTTCCAGGGATCCAGGTAGGCGAACAGGCGGGCCCGGCGCCAGGGCGACAACCAGATCAGCAGCAGGAAGGTGCCCATCAGCACGCCCAGCAGGCTGCTGAAGAACTTGCCGTTGATGCCGCCCAGGAAAAGAATGCCGATGGCAATCGCCACGATCACCATGAACGCGCCCAGGTCGGGCTCGAGCAGCAGCAGCAGGCCCACCGCGCCGAGGGCGCAGGCCATGGGCACGAAGCCGCGCAGGAAGGACTGCATGTGCTCCTGCTTGCGCACCGTGTAGTCGGCGGCGTAGAGCAAGGCGGCGACCTTCATCAGCTCGGACGGCTGGAAGTTCAGCGGCCCCAGCGGAATCCAGCGGTGCGCGCCGTTGACTTCGCGGCCGATGCCCGGAATGAGCACCGCCGCCAGCAGGACCAGCGACACGGCGAACAGGGGGAAGGCCATGCGCTGCCAGAAGCGGATGGGAATGGTGAGCACCACCGCGCCGCTCACCAGGCCGGCGCAGATGAACAGGCCGTGGCGCAGCACGAAGTAATAGCGCCCGTAGGAGGCGTAGCGCGGGCCGTCGGCCAGGGCGATAGACGCCGAATACACCATCAGCAGGCCGAGCAGCAGCAGCGTGGACGCGGCCAGCACCAGCGGCAGGTCGTAGTTGCGCATGCGGGTGCGGCCGGGCCGCACGGCGTTGACGCTGGCAGTGAGTTCGGCGAACAGGCTCATGCCACCTCTCCCCGGTCGCGGGCCAGATCCTCGACCTCTTCCACGAACACCTGCCCGCGATGCGGATAGTTGCGATACATGTCGAGGCTGGCGCAGGCGGGCGACAGCAGCACGGCATCGCCCTCCCGGGCCAGCTCGGCGGCGCGGCGCACGGCTTCGCGCATGTCGTGGGCGGACACGCAGGGCACGCCCGTGGTTTCCAGCGTGCGGCCGATCTCCGGCCCGTCCTGGCCGATCAGCACCACGGCGCGCGCATGCTGCGCCACCACCGGCACCAGCGGCGAGAAATCCTGGCCCTTGCCCTGGCCTCCGGCGATCAGCACCGCCTTCTGGCCCAGCCCTTCCAGCGCGGCGACGGTGGCCCCCACGTTGGTGCCCTTGCTGTCGTTGATGTAGTCCACGCCGCCGACCGTGCGCACAAAAGCGGCGCGGTGCGGTTCTCCGGCGTATTCGCGCAGCGCGCGCAGCATGGCGGCCCAGCCCAGGTCCAGGCAGCGGCCCAGCTGCAGCGCGGCCAGCGCGTTCAGGGCATTGTGAATGCCCCGGATGCGCAGCGCGT
>NZ_LHSJ01000255.1:6146-11795 GCF_001270295.1 Achromobacter sp. DMS1
GATCCGGGCGCGACGCGCCGGATCCGCACGGGCTGCCCGGCGCCTTGCCCTTCGCCGCCCGCATCCAACGATTCGTGCAGGCCTGGCCCACGGTGACGGCGCGCCTGGAAGGGCGCACCGTCACGCAGGCGGACCTGCGCTACCCCAATGGTTTCGCCCTGGCGCTGGCCCCGTTGCCCGCGTCGGAAACCCAATCCAAATCCACACCCAAACCCAAGAAACGCTAACGCCATGACCCGTGACATCAAGGACCTTATCGTCGCCCTCGATATCGGCACCAGCAAGGTGGTGGCTGTGGTGGCTGAAATCCTGCCTGAAGGCCGATTCGAAGTGCTGGGCCTGGGCCAGCACGAGTCGCGCGGAATGCGCAAGGGCGTGGTCGTCAATATCGAGACCACGGTGAATTCCATCCAGCGCGCGCTCGAAGAAGCCGAGCTGATGGCGGATTGCAAGATCCGCGACGTTTACACCGGCATTGCCGGCAGCCACATCCGCAGCTTCAACTCCAGCGGCATGGTGGCCGTGAAAGACAAGGAAGTCACCGCCACCGACGTCGCCCGCGTGATCGAGACCGCCAAGGCGGTGAACATTCCCACCGACCAGCAGGTGCTGCACGTGCTGACGCAGGAATTCATCGTCGATGGCCAGGAAGACATCCGCGAGCCCATCGGCATGAGCGGGCTGCGCCTGGAAGTGCGCGTGCACATCGTGACCGGCGCGGTCAGCGCGGCCCAGAACATCGTGAAGTGCGTGCGCCGCTGCGGCCTGGAAGTGCAGGACCTGATCCTGCAGCCGCTGGCCTCCAGCCTGGCGGTGCTCACGGCCGACGAGAAGGAGCTGGGCGTGGTGCTGGTCGACATCGGCGGCGGCACTACCGACGTGGCGATCTTCACCGGCGGCGCCATCCGGCACACCGCCGTGCTGCCGATCGCCGGCGACCAGATCACCAACGACATCGCGGCCATGCTGCGCACGCCCACGCCGGACGCCGAGGAAATCAAGCTGCGCTACGGCGTGGCCAAGCAGGTGCTGGCCAGCCCGGACGAGTCGGTCGAAGTGCCCGGCCTGGGCGACCGTGGTCCGCGCCAGGTCAAGCGCCAGGCGCTGGGCGCCGTGATCGAGCCGCGCGTCGAGGAGCTGTTCACCCTGGTGCAGCAGGTCGTGCGCGATTCGGGCTACGAAGACCTGCTGGCGTCGGGCGTGGTGCTCACCGGCGGCTCGGCGCAGCTGCCCGGCATGGTGGAGCTGGCCGAGGACGTGTTCCTCAAGCCGGTGCGGGTGGCGGTGCCCGACTACGAAGGCAGCCTGGCCGACGTGATGCGCAATCCGCGCTTCTCGACCGTGATGGGGCTGCTGCAGGAAGCGCGCATGCAGCGCGTGCGGGGCCGCAAGGTGGCCGCGCAGACGGGCAACTTCAAGAGCCTGCTCGCGCGCATGAAGGAGTGGTTCATGAATTGAGTGGGGAGGCGGGTTGGGGCCCGCTTCCTGGCCCGCACGGCGGCGGTATCGCCGGACGGGCCGCAAGGGGAGGCGTCTCACACGTGTTGCGGGCCAGGCCGGCAACGTGTTTGAGGCGATTCACAAAAAATAGGTTGTTGGGGAATTTTGTGATTTGCAAATCGGACTTGTGAGGGAGTCATCATGATGAACTTTGAGATGCTTGAGAACACCACCAAAGGGACCGTTATCAAGGTCGTTGGTGTCGGGGGCGCGGGCGGCAACGCCGTCGCGCACATGATCCGCAGCGGCGTGAGCGGCGTGGACTTCATCTGCGCCAATACGGACGCGCAGGCGCTGGCGGCGACCAATGCGCCGGTGCAGATCCGCCTGGGCCGCACCGGCCTGGGCGCGGGCGCCAAGCCCGAGCAAGGCCGCGCCTCGGCCGAAACGGCGCGCGAGGAAATCCGCGCGGCGCTCAACGGCGCGCACATGGTGTTCATTACCGCCGGCATGGGCGGCGGCACCGGCACGGGCGCCGGCCCCGTCGTGGCCGAAGTGGCCAAGGAGCTGGGCATCCTGACCGTCGGCGTGGTCACCAAGCCTTTTTCCTTCGAAGGCACGAAGCGCCTGAAGATGGCCGAGGACGGCATCGCCGAACTGGGCAAGCACGTGCACTCGCTCATCGTGGTGCTCAACGAGAACCTCTATGAGCTGATGGACGAGGACGCGACCCAGGAAGACTGCTTCCGCGCCGCGGACGATATCCTGCACAACGCCTGCGCCGGCATTGCCGAGATCATCAACGTCGAAGGCAATGTGAACGTCGACTTCGAAGACGTGAAGACCATCATGGGCGAGCAGGGCCAGGCCATGATGGGCACCGCCACGGCTTCGGGCGCCGACCGCGCCCGCGTGGCCGCCGAACATGCCATCGCGTGCCCGCTGCTCGAAGGCGTGGATCTCAACGGCGCCCGCGGCGTGCTGGTCAACATCACCGCCAGCCGCTCGCTGAAGATGCGCGAAACGCGCGAAATCATGGAAACGATCCGCAGCTACGCTTCGGACGACGCCACCGTGATCTTCGGCACCGCCTACGACGAGTCCATGGGCGAGAACCTGCGCGTGACCGTCGTCGCCACCGGCCTGGGCCGCGCCCAGTCGCGTCCGCAACTCGTGCAGAACACCGCCGAGGCGCTGCGCACCGGCACCGACAACCTGGCCATGGACATGATGCCGTCCACGCAAGGCGACTACCGCAACCTGGACATGCCCTCGGTGATGCGCAACCCGCGCAGCCAGGCATCGGCCCAGGTGCGCGCGCTGGAAAGCTCGGGCATGGACCACTTCGACATTCCGGCTTTCCTGCGCAAGCAGGCGGATTGAACCTGGAGCCCGATCCGGGCTCTAACCTTGCTCCCTCATCTCCGGTCCGCCTGTCCCCGCGGGCGGACCGGAGGCGGAGAGGTCTGTTTTCTTCATGCAAGAAAACAGGGACGGTTTTTTCGGCCAAATCCGCCGCCTCGATGGCGCCCGGATGCGGACAGCGTTACAATAGTTCGGTTATGGCGGCAATTTTCCAGCCATTTTGCCGGCTTCTGACTCAAATTCCAGATCATGTTCCGACAGCGCAGCATACAGAATCTCGTCCGCACGACAGGCGTCGGCGTCCATTCCGGACGGCGGGTCGAGCTGACGCTGCGTCCGGCACAACCCAATACCGGCATCGTTTTCCACCGCGTCGACCTGCCTGAAGTGGTCGACCTGCCCGCACAGGCCGAAGGCGTGGGCGATACGCGCATGGCCTCGGTGCTGCAGAAGGGCAACGTACGCGTTTCCACGGTCGAGCACCTCATGTCGGCGCTGGCCGGCCTGGGCATCGACAACCTGCACGTCGACCTGACGGCCGAAGAAGTGCCCATCATGGACGGCAGCGCCGCCACGTTCGTCTACCTGCTGCGCTCGGCGGGCATCGTGGAGCAGAACGCGCCCAAGCGCTTCATCCGGGTGCTCAAGCCCGTCGAGGTGCGCGAAGGCGAGGGCCGCAACGAGAAATGGGCGCGCCTGGAGCCGCACGAAGGCTTCGCGCTGGCCTTTTCCATCGACTTCCGCCATCCGGCCATCGACTCCACGGCCAATTTCGCCGAGATCGACTTCGCCACTCATTCGTACGTGCGCGAGATCGCCCGCGCCCGCACCTTCGGCTTCGTGAACGAGGTCGAGGCGCTGCGTTCCATGGGCCTGGCGCGCGGCGGCAGTCTGGACAACGCCATCGTCATGGACGAATACCGCGTCCTCAACAGCGACGGGCTGCGCTACGACGACGAATTCGTGAAGCACAAGATCCTGGACGCCATCGGCGACCTGTACCTGCTGGGCAAACCTCTGGTTGCCCGGTATGTGGCCTGCAAATCGGGCCACGGCCTGAACAACCAGCTCGCGCGCGCCCTGCTGGCGCAACGCGACGCCTGGGAACTCGTCACCTACGACTCGCAGGCCGAGGCGCCGCAGGCGTTCCGCCACGAGTGGAAGCTCGCCTGACCCGCTGATCTGAGGTCCGGCCGGGCCTTCCCAGCCGCGGCTCCCGCTGGTTTCGGGCTTCACGGGTTTCAGCCTGCCTGCCGAACGCCCGGCCTCCAATGGCCGAGGGCCGTGGCGGCGGACGGCATCCGCACGATACGCGGACGCATCCCGCCAGGCGCCGGATACCGGCCGGCGCTCCGCCATTCGGCTCTTGCTGGTTTCGCTTCGTTTCCCCGGGTGCCGGACGGCGCGCAATGACGTTATAGTCAGCCAGACCTGTGATGCCTGAGCAGGCGCGCGACGGCGTCGGCCAGCGGGCCGGGCCGCAGCCGCTCCTGCAGTTCCTCGAAGGCGTGGAGCGCGGTTTCGTCCAGGGGCTGCGCCTCTTTGGGCGGCGGCGGCTGGCGCATGCCGGGCTTGGGCAGGCCGGCTTGTACCTTCACGGCGATTTCGCTAAGGTTCCAGCCTCGGTCGGTGAGCGCCTGCGCGATGCGCGGGGCGAGCTGCCGCAGCTTGGCCGCGTGCGCCGCCGTGGGCACCACGAGCTGCAGGCGCTGGTTTTCCAGCCTGGCCACCTGGCACACGGAACCCAGCGGCGCGGGCAGCACGGCCGCCACCGCGTATTGAATCTGTAGATGCTTGCGGGCGGTCGCCAGCACGCCGGCGCCCCGCGAGTCATGACCCAGCCATCCCAGGGCGGTATCTTCGCCGCGCCGGCTGGCATTGGAACGTTGACGGTATGAAGCGGGTCTATTCATGCCGGCTGCAAGACATAGGATGTGAACCTTGAAAATAGTCATTATGCACGCCCGGGACGGGCGGGCCGGGAGTTTCACTCTCGGCGGGGCCAGGCTGGCCCTTTTCATGGGGGCCGCACTCGTTACCGCAGCCATCGCCGGCGCCGCCGTCCAGCGCTATCTGAGTCCCATGCTGCCGCAGGTGCACGCCGTGGGCTGGCCGCTGGCGCAGCAGCCCGCCCGCGATGCCGACTTCCTGCGCGAGAGCATGAACCTGCTGGCCGCCAAGGTGGGCGCCTTGCAGGCCAGGCTGGTCAGCATCGACGGGCTGGGGCAGCGCGTCGCCCGCGCGGCGGGCGTGGCCTATACCGACCCGGAACTGGCCACCCAGATCGCGACGGGGCCCCAGGCCGCCATTGCGGCCGGCCAGCCCGAGGCCACTCAGGTCATGGACGACCTCTTTACCGACCATCCGCCTCCCAGCGCCGCCTCGGCCGAGGCGCTGGGCCGCCAGCTCGACGAGATCCAGGCGCGCCTGGCCCAGCAGGCCGACAATCTCAAGCTGCTGGACGCGGCGCTCACCCGGCGGTCGGCCGACCAGGCGCGCATGCCCACCGCGATGCCGATTACCGACTATCCCTACCTCAGTTCGTCCTACGGCTGGCGGCGCAATCCGGTGACGGGCCGCACCGCCATGCACGAGGGCCTGGATTTCGCCGCGCCGCCCGGCACGCCCATCCTGGCCGCCTCGGGCGGCGTGGTGCTGGAAGCGAAATTCCACCCCGGCTACGGCAACCTGGTCGAGATCGACCATGGCGACGGGCTCATCACGCGCTATGCCCATGCCTCCACGCTGCTGGTCCGGCAGGGCGAGCTGGTCGAGCGGGGCCAGCCCGTGGCGCGGGTCGGCAGCTCGGGCCGCTCCACCGGTCCGCACCTGCATTTCGAGGTC
>NZ_LHSJ01000256.1:0-5868 GCF_001270295.1 Achromobacter sp. DMS1
GCTGGCCGAGCGGCTGCGGCGGCGGCCGGGGCGGGGCTGGGGCCGTTCTATACGCCCACGGGCTACGGCACGGAGTTGGCGCGGGGCCGCCGCCAGGAGGTCATCGACGGCGTGGGCTATGTGCTGGAGCATCCGCTGCACGGCGATTTCGCGCTGATCCGGGCGCACCGGGGCGACCGCTGGGGCAACCTCATGTACCGCCATGCGGCGCGCAATTTCAATCCCGTGATGTGCATGGCGGCGCGCCATGCCATCGCGCAGGTGGACGAGGTGGTGCCCCTGGGCACGTTCCCGCCCGACCAGATCATGACGCAGGGCCTGTTCGTGAAGGCCGTGGTCCCGCTGCGGTGACGAGGCCTTCCGTCCGGGCGGGAGAACGCATCCATTTCATGTGACGGCGCTTGGCGCCCTGGGAAACAGACATGCAGCAAGACACCGAAGACATCAAGGGCTTGAGCCGCCAGCAGATCGCGCAGTTGCTGGCCGGAGATATTCCCGACGGCGCCATCGTGAATCTGGGCATCGGCATGCCCACGCTGGTGGGCAACTATCTGCCGCCGGACAGGGAAATCCTCTTGCACAGCGAGAACGGCATCCTGGGCATGGGGCCGGCGGCCGCGGGCGATGCCGTCGATCCCGACCTCATCAATGCCAGCCGCCAGCCCGTCACGCTGCGCGTGGGCGCCTCGGTCACCGAGCACACGATCTCGTTTGCCATGATGCGCGGCGGGCATCTGGATTATGCGGTGCTCGGCGCGTTCCAGGTGTCCGAGCGCGGCGACCTGGCCAACTGGAAGACCGACGCGGCCGACGCCATTCCCGCCGTGGGCGCGCCATGGACCTGGCGGTGGGGCGCCCGGCAGGTGCTGGTCACCATGGAGCACCGGGGCCGCGACGGCGCGCCCAAGATCCTGCGCGAATGCACGTATCCGCTGACCGGCGCCGGCGTGGTGACGCGCATCTACACCGATCTGGCGGTCATCGACGTGACGCCGCGGGGCTTGAGCGTGCACGCCATGCTGCAGGGCCTGAGCCGCGAATGGCTGCAGTCCGTGACCGGCGCGCCGCTGCGTTTCCCGGACGGCCTGCGTTTCATCGAGCGGGACGCCAGCGGCGCGCCCCGCTACGCCTGAACACTCGAGCCCCGCGCGGGCAAAGGAGCTTGCGATGATCCGTTCCCTGCCGGCCCGCATGGCCGCGGTTGCGACAGGTTTGCTGTGCCTGGGCGCGGCCCACGCCGCACAGGGCTATCCCGACAAGCCCATAACGCTGCTGATTCCCTATCCGCCGGGCGGCAGCGCCGACATGCTGGCCCGGCCGCTGGGCGCGCAATTGCAGAAAATGTGGGGCCAGCCCGTGGTGCTGGAGTACAAGCCCGGAGCGGGCGGCACCATCGCCTCGGCCCAGCTGGCGCGCGCGAAGCCCGACGGCTATACGGTGCTGATGGTGCTGGCCGCGCACGCCATCAACCCCAGCCTGTACCCCTCGCTGCCCTACGACACGCGCCGCGATTTCGCGCCGGTGTCCCTGGCGGCGACGCTGCCCATGCTGGTGGCCGCGCCGCTTTCCACGCAGGCCGACACCATTCCGGAGTTGATCGCCTACGCCAAGGACCATCCGGGCAAGCTGAGCTTCGCGTCGGCGGGCAACGGCAACACCAGCCACCTGGCCGCCGAAATGTTCAAGCAGCGCACCGGCACGAACATGATGCACGTCCCCTACAAGGGCAGCGGGCCGGCCGTGGTGGCGCTGCTGGGCGGCGAAGTGTCCCTGATGTTCGACAGCATTTCGACTTCGCTGCCGCAGGTGCGGGCCGGCAAGCTCAAGGCGATCGCCGTGACGGGCGAACGGCGCTCGGCGCTGCTGCCCGACGTGCCCACCGTGGCCGAGAGCGTGCCGGGCTTCGTGGTCAACGGCTGGTACGGCATTCTCGCGCCGCCGGCACGCCGCCGGCCGTGGTGGAAACGCTGAGCAAAGGCATCGCCGAGGCGCTGCGGGCGCCGGAGGTGAAGGCGCAGCTCAATGGCTATGGCTACGAGGTCGTGGGCTCGACCCCCGAGGCGTTCGGCCGGCACATCGACCGCGAGCTCGCGGCCTGGAAAGAAGCGGTGGGCGGTGTCGGGCGCGAAGGTCAATTAGCCCCGGGCCTGCCAGACCGGATGCTGCGCGCCCGGCGCGCGCAGCCGGCGGGCGAAGCGCTGCGACAGGAACTCCACGAAAGCCAGCGTCTTGGCCGGCAGGTTCAGGCGCTCGGGGTAGACCACGTGGATGTCGGCGGGCGGGGTGTTCCAGTCGGGCAGCACCTGGCGCAGGCGGCCGTCGCGCAGGTAAGCCTCGGTTTCCCATTCCGACCGCATGACGATGCCGTGGCCGTCCAGCGCCCATTGCAGCGCGGATTGGCCGTCGTTGGAACTGAGCGGCCCGCGCACCTTGACGGTTTCGGAGCGCTGGCTGCAATCCAGCCGCCAGGTGCCGTAGGCCACGTCGTTCTCGCGCACCACGATGCAGCGGTGGCGCTGCAGCTCGCCCGGCGCACGGGGCTCGCCGTAGGTTTCCAGATAGCGGGGCGAGGCGCACAGCAGGCGTCGGTTGAACGCGATCTTGCGGGCGATGACCCGCGCGTCGGGCAGCTCGCCGAAACGCACGGCGGCGTCGAACCCTTCTTCGATGAGGTTGAGCGGACGGTCGGTGAGCTTGAGCTGCACTTCCACCTCGGGATACTGGCGCGCGAAATCCGATACGGCGGGCACGATGTGGGCGCGGCTGAACCCGAATGTGGCGTTCAGCCGCAGCAGCATGCGGTGTGGGGGCAGCAGCAGTTCGGCATCCGCGCGGTCATCGCGCCCAGCTTCGGCGAGATCTTCTATTTCAATGCGCTCAACAACGGGCTGCTGCTGGTGAGCCTGCCCGCCGCGCAGGTCGATGCGCTGCTGGCGCGGGTGTCGTCGCCGCGGGCGCCCGCCTGCGCATTGACGTGGAGGCCGGCCGGGTGAGCGCGGCCGATGGCTGGCATGCGGACTTTTCGCTGCCGCCGCGGCATCGGCGCATGTTCGCCGAAGGCCAGGACATGGTGGGCGCCTCGCTGGGCCGGCTCGAGGAAGTGGCCCGCTTCGAGGCGGCCCACTGGGCCCGGTTTCCGTGGATGAAAGACGTGGCGCGCCGCGTGCGCGACCGCCTCGATGCGAAGCCGTAAGATGGATGCCATGGCCGATTTCTTCGATCTCCCCGTCCGCCGCTACGCCGTCAACGGCATCCGCATCGCCGCGCGCTGCGAGGGCAGCGGGCCGCCGCTGCTGCTGTTGCACGGCCATCCGCAGACGCACGCCATCTGGCATCGCATGTGGCCCGAGCTGATCCGCCACCGCCGCTGCGTGGCGGCCGACCTGCGCGGCTATGGAGACAGCGACAAGCCCGCCGCCGCGCCGGGCCACTCGGCCCATTCCAAGCGCGTCATGGCGGCGGACATGGTCGCGCTCATGCGGGCGCTGGGCCACGCGCGTTTCGAGGTGCTGGCGCACGACCGCGGCGCGCGCGTGGCGCACCGGCTGGGCCTGGATCATCCCGAGGCCGTCTCGCGCATGATGCTGCTGGACATCGCGCCCACGCTGGACATGTACGAACAGACCTCGCGCGCCTTCGCGCAAGCCTATTTCCACTGGTTCTGGCTGATCCAGCCGGCACCGCTGCCGGAAACCATGATCGAACGCGATCCGGTGTTCTACCTGCGTTCCATCATGGGCGGCCGCCCGGGCGGGCTGGCGCATTTCGACCCGCGCGCCATGGCGGAATACGAGCGCGCCGCCCGGCTGCCGGGCTGGGCCACCGGCATCTGCGAAGACTACCGGGCCTCGGCCACGCTGGACCTGGAGCACGACCGCCAGGGCCGGGCCCACGGCGAGCGGCTGCGCATGCCCTTGCGGTGCTGTGGGGCGAAGCGCGGCGGCGGTGGGGCGGAATTTCGACGTGCAGGCGCTCAGGCGGGCAGTGGCCGGGCAGGCCGGCGGCCGGGCGCTTGCGGGGGCGCATTACCTGGCCGAGGAGGTCCCCGGCGAAGTGCTGGCGGAAGCGTCGGCGTTTTTCGGCTGGGCCGGCCAGCCAAGCCATGCATCGCGGTAGGGACATGAAAAAAGGGACGCAGCGCTGGTGGTAACCTTCGCCGCATGAGCCGTTATTCCACCGATCTCGCCGATCTCTCCGCACTGCCCGAGCCCGAAGACGCCCAGCGCGCCTTCAAGGCCTCGGACTCGCCCTGCGTGGCGGTGTGCTCCACGCTGTTCGACGACATCTGCCGGGGCTGCGGCCGTACGGCCATGGAAGTGGCCAACTGGGTCTTCATGACCGACGATGAAAAGCGCGCCGTCTGGGAGCGCATCACGGCGCAGGGGTATCCGCGGCGCAACAGCAAATAGGCGGAGCCGGGCCGCATGGCCCGGATCGTCTTGGCTGTGTCATCTTGCGCGGGCCCAATGGGGGCTTGCCCGCCCACGCAAGACGGAGATCCGGCCCGCATGCGCATCGTCCTGGTCACGGATGCCTGGCATCCGCAAGTCAACGGGGTCGTCCGCACCTGGACGACCATGCTGCAGATACTGACTTCCTGGGGGCACGAACTCGTCGTCGTGAGTCCCGAGGGCAGTCTCACCGTTCCCGCGCCGTCCGAGCCGCAGTTGCGGCTGTGCCTGCTGCCCGGCAGGCAACTGCGGCGGGCGCTGGGCGGCATGCAGCCCGATGCGCTGCACATCGCCACCGAGGGGCCGCTGGGCCTGGCGGCGCGCCGCATGGCGCTGGCGCGCGGCTGGCGCTTCACGACCTCGTTCCACACGATGTTTCCCGACTACCTGAAGGCGCGCATGGGCATCCCCGAGTCGCTGCCGTGGCGCTTTCTGCGCTGGTTCCACGCGCCGTCGCAGCGCGTGCTCGTGCCCCACGCCCCACGGTGCGCGCGCGCTGGCCGGGCGCGCGCGCTTCGAGGGCGCGCTCAACCTGATTTTTCAGCCAGCCGAGGAAGGCCACGGCGGGGCGCAGCGCATGATCGAGGACGGCCTCTTCCAGCGCTTTCCCTGCGATGCGGTCTACAGCTTCCATAACGAGCCGGGCTATCCGGCCGGGCGTTTCGGTTTCCGGGCCGGCGCCATGTACAGTTCCTCGGACACGGTGCTCATCACCGTGCGCGGCGTGGGCGGGCATGGCGCGATGCCGCACGCGGCGGTCGACCCGGTGGTGGCGGCGGCCGGCATCGTGCTGGCCCTGCAGACCATCGTGTCGCGCGAGATCGAACTGAACGACATGGCCGTGGTGACCATCGGCGCCATTCATGGCGGCGACGCGCCCAACGTGATTCCGCAATCGGTGGAGCTGCGGGCCGACGGCGCGCGCGGCGCGCCGAGACCCGCGCCCTGTTGCGCGAGCGCATTACCGCCATCGCCACGGCGCAGGCGGCGGTGCACCGCGCCACCGTGGAAGTGGACTACCGCTGGCGCTATCCGCCGGTGGTCAACGACCGCGAGGCCACCGCCTTTGCCGAAGAGGTGGCGCGCCGCTGGCTGGGCGAGGACTGGCTGATTCCCGACCTGGAGCCGCTGCAGGCCAGCGACGATTTCGCCTTCATGCTGCAGGAAGCGCCGGGCAGCTATTTCATTGTGGGCAACGGCGAGGGCGAGGGAGGCTGCATGGTGCACAACCCGGGCTACGACTTCAACGACGCCATTCTGCCGGTCACGGCCAGCTACTGGGTGCGGCTGGCCGAGGCGTTCCTGGCGCCGGCGGGCTGACGGCCGGGAGACGCAGCGCATGACCGTGTCGCCGACGCCGACGCGGCCGGCCTGCCGTTCGACCCCACCACCGAATATTGGCAGGCCATCGAAACCG
>NZ_LHSJ01000257.1:0-5775 GCF_001270295.1 Achromobacter sp. DMS1
CGCCATAATTCTGGCGTAGATAATTTTCGTAAATTTCCTGGTCAAACCAATAATTTTCTATTGAGTGTCCCTTCGTTCTGAAACCTTGGCCCTGTGGTTCCTTGTATTCATATTTTATCGGCCGTTGATTTAAGTTAATGTCATCCCACTCTCGGTCAACCAGCCAGTTGAATTTTTCCGGCAGGCTTTCCAAGGTTTCCGCAACCGCTAGAACTTTTGCTTTATGGCCGTACCCATATAATTCTTCATCTTTAATAAGATCGGCTTCGTCAATTACGTAGCTTCCTTGTGTGCCTGTTGCTAGGCTATGAGACAGGAATAACCTAGATAATACCTTTTTATCCGTGGGGCCCTCGACCAGAATGGTTTTGGACGACCGGAGGGTAACTGCGAGCTTATAAGCCTTCTTGGAATAGTGGGTCATAAGTTTTCGTCGAGAATATTGTCGGATCCCTCGGAGGGGAGCGCTGGCAGCGGCATTTCATAAGTGCTCGGAGCAAAGTTCTGTAGGAACTCGAGATGATCCGCTCCGACCTCTGGTGAGTGTGTGCATGCAATAATCTGCCGATCTGGCGCTAACGCCATCAACTCGCTCAAAATTATCCGTTGCCAATCAACATGGAGGGATAGTTCCGGTTCATCTATGAGGAAAAGTCCGGGAGCTATTTTTCCCATACGAGTCGCCGAAAATAGCATGGTCAGCACTTGTCTTTCCCCAGAAGAAAGCGCTGTTAGCCCATAAGCGCGACCAGTATTAGTCTCAACATATACATTTCGACTATTTCCTCGGACGGCTCTGCCGTCTAAATCTTCCCTCACATGCAGTGTTTTATCAGCGAGAAACTTGTTAACAGCGATCTCAAATAGCCTAACCTTGTCAAACGAAGACTTTCTCTCTAAATTTCTTCGCTCAAGCATTTCGGCATATAGTTTTAAAACTCTTCGCTCGGCGGCTCCATTGCCTCCATCACCGAGTGTTTTTACTTGGTCAACGACTTGAACCAGCTTTTGTCCAATGTTGTCGGTATAGAGTTCATTGTCGTGTCGCTCTCCTTCCGCGAGAGCTTTTCGCACGCGCTGTATCAAGGCCTCCATTTCGAAGTCGGACGGTGTTTCGTCAGTCGATAGCAGGGCCTTAAATACGTCAACAAACATCTCGGACAGCATCCTTCGTTCGAAGGACGCTGTTTCGAACTGCGCGTCCCGCAACTCTATTGAAAGCCTCTCTGTCACCTCAAGGATTGATGGGTATCGGACAATGGGCACAAAAGGTCCGAACCATTCGCGGCATTGGATCGTTTTCCTTGCCGTGTGGCCCGACAAATCGTTCCTAGCGCCTACATAACGTCTAAACTCAGAATCGCCGTAGGCTTCACGGATAGCGGAGAGCTCCCCTCTGCGTATGTGCTCGAATGCCTCACTTCGTGTGCTGCTGTCGACACCGTAAGAATCCGAGCGTACTCGTTCTAAGATTGCACGGAACGCGGGCAAATAAACAGGCCGACCTCCAAGCACCGCTCGTACTTCTCTTTGTTCTGAGTTGGTTAGGTTGGGAGTTGAGAACCCATCCGCCTGGACTGTTGCGGAACCCAGTTCTTGTTCGTTTAAGAGTATGGTGAGGTAGATCCCCTGATCGTTCTGGGTCTTTATCAACTCCAGCTTGTTTTCGGCATGAGTAACGATCGTTATTTTTTTAAATGTCAAATATCTAAATCGTTCAAAATCTAGCTCAAGTACGTTGGCTAGAATATGCAGTAGCGTAGTCTTGCCTCGTCCATTCTTTCCATAAAGAACATTTAGACCCGGATTTAGTTCGAGTGATATATTGAACTGATGGTGTAGGCCTTCCGCAAGGACTTTCTTAATGGTTGGGAAATGCATGTAAGCAATCCTTTTTATGAACGCGAAATTTAATGCGAAACTAATCGATATGCTAAACGCATGTACGACCAATCTGATGATTTATTTCGTTGGGACGATGTTTAAGTCTCTGCCTAATCTAATTTCTTTCGCCCAAGTCACAGATTGTGTCCCTGTTGGACAAAAACCGGCGATAGCCTATCCTGCACTAGTCCCCAAACCCTAAATTCCTTCGTCATGACGAAGACTTTGGGAGCGTTAACGCGTCAGCGCGCGGCTGCACAAACTCTTGCAGGCTGATCTGACCATCGATGAAACGCTGGGCGTGGGCCTCATCGGCTTCACTGAGCGAGAAACCTTCTAGACCGACGGAGGCCCGCGCGTAGTTAACAGCCGATTGGCGTCGACAGCGTTCGGTCTCTATATGGTTTTGTGGGGCTGTAACCCGCATTTACCTTCACCAGCCATGGCGTCTCCTTGCTGTAGGTAACTCGATTTTACAAGAGGTACGCGTATTTTGGCTTAGGTACACGCAACCTCAGGGGTGGTGCGCTGAAATTGTCTTGTTTTGCCTGCTATGGATCGCCTGTATTAGCCTGCATCGTAGTTTCCAAAGAGGCTTTGCCTCTCTGGACTCTCCACCCTCGCCGGCGGGAGCCTCGGGGGCAGGGGTTACGGTCCGCATCGGCGGCGTGTCTGCTGAGGTCGGCACCTTTGTGCAGACCGGAATCCTTGTCAAACAAGGTGACGGTTACGTCCTGGCAGGCGGCGAAGGCGGGGACCGCCGGGAAGACCAACAGCCGCGAGGCGCTCAGCAGGAGCAGCAGGACCAAGAGCAAGAGCAGCATGATCCCGATTTGGCGGTAATGCCTGAGGAGGTTGTGAACGGCATCGACCAAGCCGCCGCAGGCATCCCACATGGAGCGATTCAGAACGGCATGGCGTCCGCTATCGCTGGCGCGATGGGCGATATCCCGATGGAGAACATCGCGGTTGGATTGGCGCAGAGTACCGGCATGGAGTTGGCCGAAGCGCAGGGACGGGCTCAGTTCATCATTGACGCCTATCAGGCTCAGGCGGACTCGTTCCTGACTTCTCAGATGGGTCTGTCTTCCGGCGAGCTTCAGGACTTCTACGAGTTCGCCCGAGAGCCCGGTAACAAGGATGCCCTCAGGGTTGCCCTTGAGGGGCAGCTTTACGGGAACAACATGGCGGGCTGGCGTCCGCTGATTGGCCGCTACATGGACCAAGTTGCGCCCAGCGCGGAGGCCCTACAGGCCCGAGGGTTTCCACCGGCAGCGGCGTTTCGCCCGGCTCGAAAGGCTGGTTCACATAGGGCTTGTACTTGTCCAGGAAGCGCACCGGCTGCTTGAGCGCATCGCGGCGGAACGGGTCGCCCAGCTCCTGGCTCACCATCATTTCCAGCACGGTGGTCTTGCCCTCCGCCTGCGCCTGGCATGCCGCCTGCAGCGCCGCGCCCACCTGGTCAGCGTGCTCCACGCGCACGCCCTCGGCGCCCATGGCGCGCGCCAGCTCGGCGAAGTTCGGGTTCTTCAGGTTGCTGCCCACGAAGCGCCGGCCGTAGAAATCGACCTGGTTCTTCTTCTCGGCGCCCCACTGCCCGTTGTGGAAGACCACCGCCGTCACCGGAATCTGCTCGCGCACGCAGGTCAGCAGCTCCTGGAAGCTCATGCACCACGCGCCATCGCCCACATAGGCCACGGCCGGCCGGTCGGGGCGCCCCAGCTTGGCGCCGATGAGCGCGGGCAGCGCATAGCCGCAATTGCCGAAGCTCATCGCGGCCAGCATGGAATTGGGCTCGTCGAAACGCAGGTAACTATTGGACACCGAGCAGATGTTGCCGATGTCGGTCGACACCATGACGTGCCGGGGCATGGCGCGTTCCAGCTCGCGCAGCATGCGGCGCGGGTGCATGCGGCCGCCGCTGTGCTCGATGATGTCCACGCTCCAGTCGTCGCGCTCGTGGGTCCACTCGTTCAGCTCGTTTTCCCAGGCGGCCTTTTCGTCGGCGATGGCCCGGGCGCGCTGCTCGCGGGTGGCCGCGCTGGCCACCTCGAGGGTCTTGAGCCGTGCCGTCAGCGAGGCGGCCGCGGCCTGGCGTCGCCGCAGATGCCAACCGACACCGGGCGCACCAGGCCCAGCATGCGGTGGTCGGCGTCCACCTGGATGATGCGCGCATTCTGCGGCCAGTAGTCCAGGCCGTGCTGCGGCAAGGTGCCGAAAGGCCCCAGCCGCGTGCCCAGCGCGAGCACCACGTCGGCCTGCGACAGCAGCTTCATGCCGGCCTTGGAACCCTGGTAGCCCAGCGGGCCGCACCACAACGGATGGCTGGCCGGGAAGGCGTCGTTGTGCAGATAGCTGGTCACCACGGGCGCGCCCAGCAGTTCCGCCAGCGCCACGCATTCCGCCTGCCCGTCCGAGAACAGCACGCCGCCGCCGGCCACGATGACGGGAAACTTCGCCTGAGCCAGCAGGCGCGCCGCCTCTTCCAGGTCTTCCTCCGCGCCCGGTCCGCGGCGCAGGCGGCGCGGCTCGGGAATGGCCACGTCGATCTCGCCATAGAAATAATCGCGCGGAATGTTGAGCTGGGCCGGGCCGCGCTCGGCCATGGCATTGTCAAACGCCTTGGCCGTGAATTCCGCGATGCGGTCGGGCCGGTTCACGTGGGCCTGGTACTTGGTGATGCGCGAGAAGATCGGCATCTGGTCGGTTTCCTGGAACCCGCCCAGGCCCATGCCCGACGTGCCGGTTTCGGGCGTGATGGCCACCACGGGGCTGTGGGCCCAGTACGCGGCCGCCACGCCAGTGACGAAATTCGTGATGCCGGGGCCGTTCTGCGCGATGCACACGCCATGGCGGCCTGTCACGCGCGAATAGCCGTCGGCCATGTGCGCGGCGCCCTGCTCGTGCACCGTGGGCACGAAGCGGATGCCCGCGGCGGGAAACAGGTCCAGCGCGTCCATGAAGGCCGAACCCACAATGCCGAACACGTCCTTGACGCCCTGGGCCACCAGCGTCTCCACGAACGCTTCGCTGGGGGTCATGTGTTGCTTGCTGCTCATGTCTCTCTCCTGGCGGGACCGGCCCGGAACGCATTGCATATTGGCCGGAGTGATCCGATACTGCAGCAGAACCCGCGTCATGCCCACCCTGGTGCGTTCCATTTTCCGCAAAATCCGCAATCCCACGCCGCCAGGCCGCCGAATCTTCAATTATTGAAAGATGAAAGACGAATCCTCCGCCGCGCTGCGCGCGCTTTCGCTGCTGGAACAGGTGGCCCGCTCCCCCAATCCGGTGAGCCTGGCCGCCCTCACCGAAGCCACCGGGCTGCCCAAACCCTCGGTGCTGCGCATCCTCTCCAGGCTGGTGGACGCCGGCATGCTGCTGCGCGAACCGGCCGGCAAGAGCTACGTCAGCGGTCCCCGCCTGTGCGCCATGGCGCGCGACACCCTGCTCAACTCGCCGCTGCGGGCCGAACGCCACCGCATCCTCGACAGCCTGGTCGACGCCATCGGCGAAACCTGCAACTGCACCATGCTCGACGGCGACGAGGTCATCTACCTGGACCGCGTCGAAACCGCCTGGCCGCTGCGCGTCAACCTGCAGCCGGGGTCGCGCGTGCCGCTGCACTGCACGGCCAGCGGCAAGCTGTTCCTCGCCCACATGCGGCGCGAGGCCCGCCAGCGCGTGCTGCGCGCCGCCGAGCTGCCCCGCTACACGCCCAACACCGTGTGCGACCCGGACGCGCTGGAAGAAGAGCTGCGCGTGATCCGCAAGGAAGGCGCGAGCTTCGACCGCGAGGAATTCCTGCTCGGCATCGTGTGCATGGCGCGCCCATCATGCTGGGCAACCGCGTCGTGGCGCCGTGGCCCTGCATGCCCCCGTCGCCCGGCT
>NZ_LHSJ01000258.1:0-5643 GCF_001270295.1 Achromobacter sp. DMS1
GGTGGCCTCCACCTTCGACGAACCCGCCACCCGTCACGTGCAGGTCGCCGAAATGGTCATCGAGAAGGCCAAGCGCCTGGTCGAAATGAAAAAGGACGTGGTGATCCTGCTGGATTCCATCACCCGCCTGGCCCGCGCCTACAACACGGTGGTGCCCGCCTCGGGCAAGGTGCTGACCGGCGGCGTGGACGCCAATGCCCTGCAGCGCCCCAAGCGCTTCTTCGGCGCCGCGCGCAACCTCGAGGAAGGCGGCTCGCTCACCATCCTGGGCACGGCGCTCATCGAGACCGGCAGCCGCATGGATGAAGTCATCTACGAAGAGTTCAAGGGCACCGGCAACTCCGAAGTCCACCTCGAACGCCGCCTGGCCGAAAAGCGCGTCTACCCCGCCATCAACCTGAACAAGTCGGGCACGCGCCGCGAAGAGCTGCTGATCGCGCCCGACCTGCTGCAGAAGGTGTGGGTGCTGCGCAAGTTCATCCACGACATGGACGAGGTCCAGTCCATGGAGTTCATTCTCGACAAGATGCGCGCCACCAAGACCAACGCCGAATTCTTCGACATGATGAAGAAGAAATAAACCGGCTCCGCGCCTCGGACCGAACCGCCACCTCGCGTGGCGGTTTTGTTTTTCTGCGCCTCGCGGCGCGTCAGCTCCCGCCGGACTCGGGCCAGCTTTCGCCGGGGCCGGACTGCGGGCGCGCGGGCGATCCGGGGCCGGCCTGCGTCTCCTCCTCCGGCTCGATCTTCGGGTCGTCCCAGCTGCCCGTCACCCGGTATTGCACGGTCATGGCGCGCGCCAGGGGCTGCTTGAGAAGCCACTGCGTAACGAAGGCGCCCAGCCCGATCAGCGGATTCACCGCCAGCGCCGTCACCACCGCCGCGCCGCTGGCGTCCAGGTTGGGAATCACCACGGCCTTCATGTCCCAGCGTTCCAGGATGAGGTTGACGCTGCCCGCCAGCACGATGGCCGCCACGGGGCCGTTGATCTTGTAGCCCTCGGTGGACAGCAATCCATCCGCGAGCTTCAGCTGGCCGCGCACTGTATCGAACGGGAACCCCTCGCGCAGCAGATTGGTCGGGTTCACGTCCAGCCGGGCCAGGCGCTGCAGGGATTGCAGCGACAGCAGCTCCAGCAGGCGCGCGGTGCGCGAATTCACGTGCATGAAGCGCCCCTTGTCCAGGCTGACTTCGGCCTCGCCCGACAGGTCGGCGATACGGTGCGTCCAGGGCAGGTTGCGCCAGGTCACGTTGCCCTTGACCGTGCCCGTGCCGCCCGAGGCCACCTGCTGGAACCCGATGCGGTCCAGGAAGCCGCCGAGGTCGGCATCCAGGGCTCGATCGCCCGCCCCGACTGGGAATGGCGCGGCGGCATGACGGCGCGCAAGGCGCAGGTCGTGACGCTGGGCTATACCTACGACCTGTCCCGGCGCACGACGCTCTACGGCTTTGCCGGCTACGCGCGCAATTACACGTTGGACAACCAGTTCGACCCGGGCGGCTCCCGCACCGCGAGGGCGGGAATGGGGGTGTCGCACCGCTACTGAACGCCGTCCGCCGGGCCTCCACTACAATCACCGGGCGGACGCGTGCGTCCGCCGCCCGCCCCGCGGTCTTTCGCCGGGCGGCCGTTCTCCGGATAGGGCGCATGGATTCTCTCGAATGGCTGATACCCTGGGAGTTCTCTCCCACGCTGGTGGCGGGCTTCGCGGCCGCCATCGCGCTTTTCGCGCGCGGCCGCCGGGTGCATCGCGTCACGTGGGCGCGCCAGGCGCTGTTCTGGACGGGGCTCGCGCTGCTGTATCTCTCCATGCACACGCGGCTCGACTACTACGCCGAGCGCATGTTCTTCATCCACCGCATCCAGCACCTGGTGCTCCACCACCTGGGGCCGCTGCTCGTCATGGCGGCGTTTCCGGGCTCGGTCATGCGCGCGGGGCTGCCGCTGGCCTGGCGGGCCCGCCTGCGCCGCTGGCTGCCGCTCCCTGGGGCCGGGCGCTGACGGCGGTCTGCACCCACAAGATCCTGGTTCCGGCCCTGTTCGTGTTCCTGGTGCTGGTGTGGCTGATTCCCGCCGTGCAGTTCTATTCCATGCTGGACTGGCGGCTGTACCGGCTGATGAACTGGTCGGTGGTGATCAGCGGATTCATGTACTGGAATCTCATCCTGGACCGCCGGCCCAGCCCGCCCGCGGCCATGTCGCCCGGCGGGCGGGTGATCTCGCCCATCCTGACCATGGCGCCGCAGATGGTCGCGGGCGCCGTCATCGCCTTCACGGAAAGCGACATCTATCCGATTTTCGAGCTGTGCGGCCGGGCCATTCCGATGTCGGCCCAGACCGACCAGACCATCGGCGGGCTGACCATGTGGATTCCCGCCGCCCTGGTCGAGGTGATCGGGCTGCTGGTGGCGCTGGGCACGTTGATGCGCCTGTCGGGCCGGGGGCGGCTGCGCCGCGTGGACCGCGAGGCGCGCATGCGCAACAAGCCCGGCAAAGCGCTGTCGGCCTGAGCCCGCCAGCCGCTTATTCGGGCTCCAGCCCGTGGTACTTGCGTCCCAGCGCCACGGTGGCCTGGAACATGCCCGCCTTGTTGCCGCAGTCGTAGCGCACGCCTTCGTAGCGGTGCGCGTACACCGCCCGCTCGCGCATCATGGAAGCGATGCCGTCGGTGAGCTGGATCTCGTTGCCCGCGCCCAGCTTGATGGAGCGCAGGTGGTCGAAGATGGCGGCTTCCAGCACATAGCGGCCCACCACGGCCAGCGTCGAGGGCGCATCGCCGGGGTCGGGCTTTTCCACGATGTGCGTGACGCGCTCGGTGCGGCCGCCTGCCTGCGGATCGTGCTCGCGGGTGGCGACGATGCCGTACTTGCGCGTGTCGGCGCGCGGCACGTCCTGCACCCCGAGCACGCTGGCGTCCTGGGCCATGGCCACGTCCACGAGCTGTTTCATGGCCGGCGTGTCGGCGTCGATGAGGTCGTCGGCCAGCAGCACGGCAAAGGGCTCATCGCCCACGGCGGGCGCGGCCGTCAGCACGGCGTGGCCCAGCCCCAGCGGGGCCGATTGCCGAATGTAGAGGCAGTTCACGTGCGCGGGTAGAATGCCGCGCACCATGGCGAGCAATTCGTGCTTGCCCTTGCTTTCCAGGTCGGACTCGAGTTCGGGGGCGGAGTCGAAGTGATCTTCGATGGCGCGTTTGTTTCGGCCAGTTACGAAGATCAGGTCCGTGATGCCTGCGGCAACGGCCTCCTCGACGGCGTATTGAATCAGCGGCTTGTCGACGACGGGCAGCATTTCCTTGGGCATGGCCTTGGTGGCGGGCAGGAAGCGCGTACCCATGCCGGCGACGGGGAAAACGGCTTTGCGGACAGGACGCATTGAAACCTCGTTGAATGGGGTATCGATGAAACATTTTAGGCTCATCGCTATCATAGGCGTTATGAAACGCAGGAACACGCCATCCATTTGCGCGATTGCAAAACGAGGATTGATCGCCGGCCTGTGCGCGTCGCTGGCCTTGCCCGCCGTGCCGGTCGCCGCCTGGGCCCAGCCGGTGGGGCTGCCTTCCATGGGAACGGCCTCGGCTTCCGAACTCTCGCCCATGCTCGAGCGCAGCCTGGGGCAGGCCATCATGGCGCAGGGCAGGCGCGATCCCACCTACGTGGACGACTCCGAGCTTTCCCAGTATCTGACCACCATGGGCCGCAAGCTGGCCTCCTACTCGCCCGGCGCCGTGCCCGACGTGGAGATGTTCGGCGTCCGCGATCCGGAAATCAACGCCTTTGCCATGCCGGGCGGCTACATCGGCGTGAACACCGGCCTCATCGTCGCCGCGGACAGCGAGTCCGAGCTGGCCGCCGTGCTGGCGCACGAAATCGGCCACGTGGTGCAGCGGCACATCGCGCGCGGCATGACGCAGCAGAACCAGAACGGCATGGTCATGCTGGCCAGCCTGGCCGGCGCGCTGCTGGCCGCCCGCTGGCGCGCCTGTTCGCGCGAGACGCGGGCATGGGCGCGCACGGCCTCGATCATCTGCGTGTCCACGCGCAGCACCGGATTGAGCGTCATCATCGGATCCTGGAAGATCATCGCGATGTCGCGTCCGCGCAAGGCGCGCCATTGCTCGGCCGACGCATGGCGCAGATCCTCGCCGTTGAAGCGGATCTCGCCGTCCACCACGCGGCCCGGCTCGTCGAGCAGCCCGATCAGCGAAAACCCCGTGATGCTCTTGCCGGAGCCCGACTCGCCCACCAACCCCAGGATCTCGCCGGGCGCGAGCGTGAGATCCACGCCATCCACCGCCTTGACCACGCCCGCACGGGTGAAGAAATGCGTCCTCAGCCCGCGCACTTCGAGAATGGGCGCGGCGCCAGACGGGTTTTCCACGGCATGCGCGTTCATCTTCCTCCCCCTCAGTTCACATTGCGCGGATTGAGCACGTCGCGCAGGTGATCGCCCACCAGGTTGATGGCGATAATGGCCAGCGCCAGCGCGATGCCCGGGAAGAAGGAAATCCAGTACTGTCCGGAAAGCAGGTACTCGAAGCCGTTGTAGATCAGCATGCCCAGCGAGGGCTCCGTCACCGGCACCCCCACGCCCAGAAAGGAGAGGGTGGCTTCCAGCGCGATGGCATGCGCCAGGTCGATAGTGGCGATGACGATGAGCGGCGGCATGCAATTGGGCAGCACGTGCCTGAACAGCACCCGCCCCCAGGACAGGGACATGCAGCGCGCCGCCTCCACGTATTCCTTGCCCCGCTCCACCAGCGCGGCGCCGCGGGCCGCCCGCGCGAAATACGCCCATTGCACGACAATGAGCGCGATGATCACCTTGTCCACACCCTTGCCCAGGATGGCCAGCAGTATCAGCGCCACCAGGATGGCCGGAAAGGAAAGCTGGATATCCACAATGCGCATCAGCAGCGCGTCGATGCGGCCGCCGAAATAAGCCGCGATCAGACCCACCGTCGCGCCGATGCCGAAGGCGGCCAGCACCGACACGCTGGCCACCAGCAGGCTGGTGCGCATGCCGTAGAGAATCGCCGAGAACAGATCGCGCGCCAGGCCGTCGGTGCCCAGCCAGTAGCGCATGGCGCCGTCGCCGCTCTCGCTGCCCGGCGGCAGCTTGGAGTCCAGGATGTCCAGCGAGGCGAGGTCGTAGGGATTCTGCGGCGCGATCCAGGGCGCCAGCAGCGCGGCGCCCACGACGACGACCAGCATCGCCAGCCCCAGCACCGCAAGCTTGCTGGCGAAGAAATCGCCGGCAACGCGGCGCCACGGCGGAACCTCGGGCGCGGCCGGCGCTTCGGCGGCGGGAACGGCGGGTTGGTTCATCGTCGGCTATCCAGGCGAACGCGGGGATCCAGCACCGTGTAGATGATGTCCACCACGAGATTCAGCATGACCAGGAAAAACACGATCAGCAGCAGATACGCCACCACCACCGGACGGTCCAGCGTGATGATGGAATCGATGAGCAGCTTGCCCATGCCGGGCCAGCGGAACACCGTTTCCGTCACCACCGCGAAGGCCATCACCTGACCGAATTCCAGCCCGGCCACGGTCACCACCGGAATCAGGATGTTCTTCAGCAGGTGCACGCCCAGCACCCGGCCTTCGGACAGGCCCTTGGCGCGCGCGAACTTG
>NZ_LHSJ01000259.1:0-5563 GCF_001270295.1 Achromobacter sp. DMS1
GTTCGCGGGCCGCGCGGGCGCTGGGCCCGCGAGGCTGGCCGCGATCTGCGCCGCCGGCGCCGCGCCGGTCGGCGCGGCGTTCCATTCCCGCATGTCGGTCTGTACGGGCTTGCCGTGCGTGAGCGTGCCGGTCTTGTCGAGCGCCAGCCATTTCAGGTGGCGGCCGGTTTCCAGATACACGCCGCCCTTGACGAGGATGCCGCGCCGCGAGGCGGCGGTGAGGCCGCTGACGATGCTGACCGGGGTGGATATCACCAGCGCGCAGGGGCAGGCGATGATGAGCAGGGCCAGGGCCCGGTAGATGGCTTCGTGCCAGGCCTGGCCCAGCGCCAGCGGCGGCAGCACGGCGACGAGCAGCGCGATGGCCACTACTGCCGGGGTGTATATCCGCGAGAAGCGGTCGATGAAGCGCTGCGTGGGCGCCCGCGCGCCCTGGGCCTGCTCCACCGCGTGGATGATGCGGGCCAGGGTGGTGTCGCCGGCGGCGGCCGTGACCCGGTATTCGAAGGAGCCATAAGTGTTGACCGTGGCGGCGTATACCGGATCGTCCCGGGTTTTTTCCACTGGCAGGCTCTCGCCGGTGATGGGCGACTGGTCGAGCGCGGAGCGGCCGTCCACGATGACGCCGTCGGCCGCGATGCGCTCGCCGGGCCTCACGCGCACGATGTCGCCCGGCCGTAGCGCTGCGGCCAGCGTCTCGTGCCATTGGCCGTCGGCCTGGCGCACGGTGGCTTTCTCGGGCGCCAGGTCGAGCAGTCCGCGCACGGCGTTGCGGGCGCGGTCCAGCGAACGGGCCTCGATGAGCTCGGCGACATTGAACAGGAACATCACCATGGCCGCTTCCGGCCACTGCCCGATAAGCGCCGCGCCCGTGACGGCGATGCTCATGAGCGCGTTGATGTTGAGATTGCCGTTGCGCACGGCGATCCAGCCCTTGCGGTAAGTGTCCAGGCCGCAGGTCAGGATGGCGGCCACGGCGAGCACGGCCGACAGCGCCAGGGGCAGGCCGGCGAAATGGACCGCCTCGGAAAGCGCGGCCAGCACGCCCGCCGCGCCCATGGTCCAGAGCTGCGCGCGCGAGCGGGATCGCGCGGGGGCGGGCGCGCGGCCGGCCTCGCGGGCCAGCGGCTCGGGCGTCATGCCCAGGGCGTGGATGGCCGCCATGATGCGGTCCAGCGCCCCTTCGGCATGCACCACGGTGAGCACGCGCTGCATGAGGTTGAAATCCAGCGCGTGCACCCCCTCCAGGCCGTTGAGCTTCTTGCGGATGAGGGTTTCTTCGGTGGGGCAGTCCATCTGGCCGATGCGCAGCCGGGCGACGGCCTGTCCGGGGCCCGCGGTCAGCCCGGGCGAGGGGGATCCGGCCCCGGCGGGGGCATGGTCGTGGGCAGGATGGCCGTGGCCGTCGTGTCCGCCGCCGTGTCTATGGTCGTGCCCATGGTCGGGAGCAGCGCCATGGCCGTGGCGGCAGCCATGGCCCGCGCAGCGCAGGGCGTCGCCGTCGGGGTGATCTGCAGGGGATTTGACCGGGGGTAAGGACATGGCGTATGAGGCTCCGATAAGCTGGACGACGCTATTGCACACCTTGGAGTTACTATAGGGTCAAGTAACGATCCCAGCGGGCCCGGCCCGGGAGGCAGCGATGAGAATTGGCGAATTGGCTTCGGCGGCCGGCACCACGGTCGAGACGGTCAGGTACTACGAGAAAGAGGGGCTGCTGCCTGCGCCGCAGCGCAGCCTGAACAATTACCGCAGCTACGGGCAGGCCCATCTGGACCGCCTGCGGCTGATCCGCAACTGCCGGGCGCTGGACATGACGCAGGACGAAATCCGCGCCATTTTGTCGCTGGCCGACGACCACCAGAGCGGCTGCGGCCCCATCAACGAGCTGTTCGACGAACATATCGCGCACGTGGACGAGCGCATCGCCGAGCTGACCCACCTCAAGACGCAGCTGATGGAAATCCGGCAGCGCTGCCTGCGCGCGCGGCCCGACGCCGAAGACTGCGGCATTCTGCATGGCCTGTCCGAGATGCAGGTCGAAGAGCGCCAGGAGCGCCACACGCACCTGGGCTGACCCGCGGCCGATAACCGCGGCCGGGGCGTGGAGATGCCCGGCCGCGGCGGCGCCGTGGCGTATCATGAGAATCTGTTTCTTTACCATTTACGACGTTTGCGCACCCACCTGCCCATGACTTCCTCCACTGCCGTCACGCCCCTGCACGCCCTTGCTTCCCGCCGTTCGGTCAAGTTCCTGCGCGCGCCCGCGCCCAAGCCCGAAGAGCTCGACCAGATCCTGCAGACCGCCATGTCGGCCCCGGACCACGGCAAGCTGCGTCCGTGGCGCTTCGTGCTGATCCGCGGCGAAGCCATCGGCAAGCTGGCGGACCTGGCGCTGGCCGCCGTGAAGGAAAGCGGCGATCCGCGCATGACGCCGGAAAAGGAAAAGGCCGTGCGCGAATGGATGGCGGCGGTGCCGCTGTTCATCGGCGTGGCGCAGAAGATCGCCCACGACAACACCAAGATTCCCGAGCAGGAGCAGTTGCTGGCCACGGGCGCGGCCGCGATGAACCTGTTGAACGCGGTGCACATGCTGGGCTATGGCGCATTCTGGAGCACGGGCATGGGCACATATGTGGAGGCGGTGCAGGAGGCCCTGGGGCTGGACCCGCTGGACTACCGCTTCCTGGGTTTTCTGGCCGTGGGCACGCCCGCCTGCGCCGTGCCTCAGGTCGAGCGTCCGGACTTCCGCGATTACGTCACGGAATGGACCGGCCCGAAATAAGCGGACAGCCCCGGCCCGGCACATCCCGCACCGCCATGGGCGCGATGTGCGGGGACGCTCCCCTGTGCTAATCTCCTCGGGTCCGCGCATGGCTTATCCCTTATGCGCGGACGGCGACGGCGGCGCGCGGGCCATCCCTCCGCGCGGCGCCTTGTACAGAAGAAAGACGCATGACACGATCAAGCGTGGAGACAATACATGAGCCAATACGGGCCGCTGAAGCTGCACGTCCCCGAGCCCACCGGGCGTCCGGGTTGCAAGACGGATTTTTCCTATCTGCAGGTCTCGCCGGCCGGCGAGGTGCCCAAACCCCCTATTGATGTCGCGGCGGTCGATACGCTGGGCCTGGCCTACAGCCTGGTGCGCGTGACCGACGACGACGGCCGCGCGGTGGGGCCCTGGGCGCCGGAGCTGAGCGACGACCAGTTGCGCGCGGGCATGCGCGCCATGCTCAAGACGCGCATTTTCGATGCGCGCATGCTGACCGCCCAGCGCAAGAAAAAGATTTCCTTCTACATGCAGAGCCTGGGCGAGGAAGCCATCGGCTCGGCGCATGCCATGGCGCTGGAACGCGGCGACATGTGTTTTCCGACCTACCGCCAGCAGAGCATCCTGCTCGCGCGCGACGTGTCGCTCGTCACCATGATGTGCCAGCTCATGTCCAACGAGCGCGATCCGCTCAAGGGCAGGCAGTTGCCGGTCATGTATTCCGACCGCGAGGCGGGCTTTTTCTCCATCTCGGGCAACCTGGCCACGCAGTTCATCCAGGCCGTGGGCTGGGGCATGGCCTCGGCCATCAAGGGCGACACCCGCATCGCCTCGGGCTGGATCGGCGACGGCGCCACGGCCGAGGCCGATTTCCATACCGCGCTCACCTTTGCGCACGTGTATCGCGCGCCCGTCATCCTGAACGTGGTCAACAACCAGTGGGCCATTTCGACGTTCCAGGCCATCGCGGGCGGCGAGGGCGCCACCTTCGCCGGGCGCGGCGTGGGCTGCGGCATCGCCTCGCTGCGGGTGGACGGCAACGACTTCCTGGCCGTGTATGCGGCTTCGCGGTGGGCCGCCGAGCGCGCCCGCCGCAACCTGGGCCCCACGCTCATCGAGTGGGTCACATACCGCGCCGGCCCGCACTCCACGTCCGACGACCCCTCCAAGTACCGGCCGGGCGACGACTGGAGCCACTTCCCCCTGGGCGACCCGATCGCGCGCTTCAAGAAGCACCTGATCGTGCGCGGCATCTGGTCCGACGAGCAGCACGAGGCGCTGCGCGCCGAGCTCGAGGCCGAGATCCAGGCCGCCCAGAAGGAAGCGGAAAGCTACGGCACGCTGGTCGACGGCCACGTGCCCAGCGCCGCCAGCATGTTCGAAGACGTGTACAAGGACATGCCGGAGCACCTGCGCCGGCAGCGCCAGCAGCTCGGAGTGTGATCATGGCTATCGATAACAACGCTGGTCCGGCCTCCGTGTCGATGACCATGATCCAGGCTTTGCGCTCGGCCATGGATGTCATGCTGGAGCGCGACGGCAACGTGGTGGTGTTCGGCCAGGACGTGGGCTATTTCGGCGGGGTGTTCCGCTGCACCGAAGGGTTGCAGGCCAAGTACGGCGCCTCGCGCGTGTTCGACACGCCCATTTCCGAGGGCGGCATCGTGGGCGTGGCGGTGGGCATGGGCGCCTACGGCCTGCGTCCCGTGTGCGAAATCCAGTTCGCCGACTACTTCTATCCGGCCTCCGACCAGATCGTGTCGGAGGCCGCGCGCCTGCGCTACCGCTCGGTGGGCGAGTTCGTCGCGCCCATGACCATCCGCATGCCTTGCGGCGGCGGCATTTATGGCGGGCAGACGCACAGCCAGAGTCCCGAGGCCATGTTCACGCAGGTCTGCGGCCTGCGCACCGTGATGCCGTCCAACCCCTACGACGCCAAGGGCCTGCTCATCGCCGCCATCGAGAACGACGATCCGGTGATCTTCCTGGAGCCCAAGCGCCTGTACAACGGTCCCTTCGACGGCCACCACGACCGGCCCGTCACGCCCTGGACCGGGCGGCCGGGCAGCATGGTGCCCACGGGCTACTACACCGTGCCCCTGGAAAGCGCCGCCATCGTGCGGCCGGGCTCGGCGCTCACCGTGCTCACCTACGGCACCACCGTGCACGTCTCGGCGACGGCCGCCGAGGAAACCGGCATCGACGCCGAGATCATCGACCTGCGCAGCCTGTGGCCGCTGGACCTGGAAACCATCGTGAACTCGGTCAGGAAGACCGGCCGCTGCGTGGTGGTGCACGAGGCCACGCGCACCTGCGGCTTCGGCGCCGAGCTGGTGGCCCTGGTCCAGGAACATTGCTTCCATCACCTGGAGGCGCCCGTGGAACGCGTGACGGGGTGGGACACCCCGTATCCGCACGCGCAGGAATGGGCGTACTTCCCCGGCCCGCGCCGGGTCGGCGAAGCGTTCAAACGCACGATGGAGGTGTGAGATGGGGATTCATGTCATCAAGATGCCCGACATCGGCGAAGGCATTGCCGAGGTCGAACTGGTGGGCTGGCACGTCAAGGTGGGCGACGAGGTCGCCGAAGACCAGCCGCTGGCCGACGTCATGACCGACAAGGCCACGGTGGAGATTCCCTCGCCCGTGGTGGGCAAGGTAGTGTCGCTGGGCGGCGAAGTCGGCCAGGTGATGACCGTGGGCAGCGAGCTGATCCGGCTGGAGGTGGAAGGCGAGGGCAACGAGAAGCCGGGCGCCGCGCCGGCAGCCGCACCCGCGCATCCCAAGGCG
>NZ_LHSJ01000026.1:0-31847 GCF_001270295.1 Achromobacter sp. DMS1
CCCAGTCCGTCGCCGAGGCCGCAGCCAACGGCGCTGGCGCGTGCGCCGACGCGATGCCCACGGACAGGCCGTACAGCAGGCAGGCCTGGGCCTGGCGGATGACATCTTCGGGCAGTGTGCGCAGGCCGGTTTCCGCCGCGAAGCCGGCCAGCGCCGACAGGCCCGAGCCCGGTTCACTCGTCGCGCGGGTCATGGCCAACCTCGATGACGATGTTGCCGTGCGCGTCCAGGCGGGCGCTGCAATGGGGCGGCACCACTACGCTGGTGTCATACTCCTGCACGATCAGGGGGCCGGGCCGGGGCTCGGCGGCCAGGTCGGCGCGCCGCAACACACGGGTAGCGCACAGCCCATGCCGGACGCCGAAATAGACCATGCGCTCGCGCGGCCCGGCATTGCCTCCCGGATCGTCCGCCCACCTGCCGGAATGCTCCGCATGCCGCGATACCGAGGCCGCCAGCCGGACCGTCACCAGTTCGAATTGCTTGTGCGGTGACCGGTGGCCATAGGTTTTCTCGAATTCCTCCTCGAAACGCCGCTCCAGGTCCCGCAGACCGCCGGGAGTCAGGGCTGGCGCGCCCAGCGGGACCGTGATTTCGGACGACTGTCCGAGGTAGCGCAGATCGGCGTACGCTTGCATGCCGATGGCCGCCGCCGCGTACCCCTCGCCGGCCAGCATGCGCGTCAACTCGTCACGCATGCCGCCAATGATGGCGTTGATGGGGTCCAGGTCGGCGTCGGCGGTGGAAACCAGCACCGTGCGGGCCGCATGCTGTTCAACGTCGGCGCGCAACAGGCCGAACGCGCTGAATACGCCGGGCGACGGCGGCACGATGACGCGCGCGATGCCCAGTTCCCGCGCCACGCCCGCCGCATGGACCGGGCCCGCCCCGCCGAAGACCATCAGCGCGAAATCGGCGGGATCGCGCCCGCGCTCCACGGAGACCGATTTGATGGCGCGGACCATGTTCGAATTGGCGATCAGGTGTATGCCGTGGGCGGCCTCTAGCAAGGACAGGCCGCTCCTGTCGGCGATGTGCGAGGCCACGGCCTTTTCGGCCAGCGCGCGATGGACGGCGAGCGATCCGCCCGCCAGCGAGTCGTCGTTCAGGTAGCCCAGCACCAGGTTGGCGTCGGTGACGGTGGGATGCTCGTTGCCCTGGCCATAGGCAGGCCGGGCCGGGCACCGCGCCCGCGCTGCGCGGCCCCACCCGCAGCGACCCGCCCGCATCGATGGCCGCAATGCTGCCTCCGCCCGCGCCGACTTCCGAAATGTCGATCACCGGAATCCGCAGCACATAACCGTTGCCGCGCATCAGCCGGCTGCTGACCGACACCGCCGAGCCCACCTCGTATTCCGTCGCGCGCAGGATTGCGCCCCGTTCGATGATGGACGCCTTGGTCGTGGTGCCTCCCATGTCCAGCGTGATGACATCGGCGTAACCGCAGTCGCGGGATAGCCGGGCGGCGGCGACCACGCCTGCCGCCGGGCCGGACTCGATGATGGTCACCGGCCTGGACGCCGCCGCCGCGGCGCTGATCAGGCCGCCGTTGGATTGCATCACCAGGATGGGCGCCCTGCTTCCCAGCGCATCGAAGCGGCTGCGCAGGATCTTCAGGTAGCGGGCGATCAGCGGCGCCACGTAGGCATTGACCACCGTCGTGCTGGTGCGCTCGAACTCCAGCATCTCGGGCAGCACCTCGTGCGACAGCGAGACATACAGCTCCGGCATCTGCTCGGCCAGATAGTCGCCCACCGCTTTTTCATGGGCGCCGTTGCGGTATGCATGGAGGAAGCAGACTGCGGCAGCCTCGATTCCGCCTTCGCGCAGTGTTTCGACGGCGGCCCGCAGGCCGTCGCCGTCCAGCGGGGTCAGCACATTCCCGTGCTGATCGAGCCGTTCGCGGATGCCCAGGCGCCATTGCCGCTCCACCAGGGGAGCGGGTTTCCGCCAGTCCAGGTCGTACGACATGGGAATGCGGATGCGGCGCAGCTCCAGCACGTCGCGAAAGCCTTCGGTGGTGAGCAAGGCCGTGCGCGCACCCCGGCGTTCGAGGATGGCGTTGGTGGCTACCGTGGTCGCGTGCACGATCTCTCCGATGTGCTCCGCAAAGAGGCCATGCCCGGCGCAGAAGTCGGCCACTCCCTGCGTGATGGCCTGCGAATAATCCGCCGGCGTGGTGGGCACCTTGCGCTTGTGGATGGCCCCGTCGGGGCAGACGAAGACCAGGTCCGTGAAGGTGCCCCCGATGTCCGCGCCGATCCGCAACGATTGCGTTTCCGTGCTCATCTCCTCTCCTTCGGACTGCTTTCCCGCTGGGCTGCGCGGCGCAGCGCCGCGGTGGCCGCCTGGTCGATGCGCCAGGGCGCTTCCCGCACCACGACGCCGTATTCGCGCCGCGCGGCTTCGATCGACACCTTGCCGTTGCGCGCGTCACGCAAGACCGCCTCGGGATCCCGTTCCAACGGGTCGCCGTAGCCGCCGCCGGCGGCGGTGGCATGGCGAAAGCGTTGCCCGCTCGCCAGGCCGATCGTGAATTTCGTGGGCAGTTGTTTCCACCCTTCCGTGGACTCGATCAGGTTGTTCGAAGGAGCGCCGGCGAGGCCGCCGTGCAAGCCGAAAGGCGGATGCCGGCGCCGGTCCGAACGCAGCTGGAAAGTGGCCTCCTGCCCCAGGAAGCGCAACTGGCGTTCGATGGCCAGGCCTCCCCGCCAGGTGCCGGCGCCGCCGCTGTCCGGAACCAGTTCATAGCGTTCGATCCGCACCGGAGCCGTGTTTTCCACCACCTCGATCGGCGCGTTGCTGATGTTGGCCGCGGGATTGGCCACGCCGTCCACGCCTTCGCGCCGGTAGCCGCCGCCCCAGGCGCCCATCAGGGCCTCCCGGAACAGGGCGTACCGTCCGTCGGCACCGACGCCGCCGATGCTGTAGCTGGTGGTGCCGCCCTCGCCTGCCGCGCGCGGCTTGTGCGGCACCGCCTGGGCCAGCGCCCCGAAAATCGCGTCGATGAGCCGGAATCCGCTGACCCCGCGCGCAGCTACCGCGCCGGGCCGCCGAGGATTGAAAATGCAGTCCGGCGGCGCGACGACGTGGATGGGCTTGATGAAGCCGGCGTTGTTCGGCGCATCGGAATCCATGATCGAACGCATGGCGAAATAGACGGCCGACTTCGCGAATGACAGCGTGGAGTTGATCGCGCCGCGTACCTGCGGCGAGCTGCCGGCGAGATCGGCCGTCAGTTCATCGCCCTTGACGCGCAGGGTGACGTGGATGCGCACCGGCCGCGAAGGATCGATGCCGTCGTCGTCGATATGGTCGGTATAGGCGTACGAGCCGTCCGGGATCGCGGCGATGGTGCGGCGCGCCTCGCGCTCGGAATAATCGAGCAAGGCGTCGAAGCACCGCTCCAGTTCCGCCACGCCATAGCGCGCCGCCAGCTCCAGCATGCCCCGCTCGGCGATGTTGCAGGCAGCCAGTTGGGCGTTCAGATCTCCCAGCACCGTGTCGGGCACGCGAACATTGCGGGCGATCATCTTGAGCAGGGTCTGGTCCGGCACGCCTCGCGCATACAGCTTGAGCAGCGGAATCTGCAGGCCCTCCTGGAAGATCTCGGTGGAATCGGCCGCGCTCGAGCCGGGCACCCGGCCACCCATGTCGTTGTGATGCGCCACCAGCACGCCATAGCCCAGCAGGCGCTCTCCCGCGAACATCGGCTTGAACATGAAAATATCGGGCAGGTGCATGCCGCCCTGGTACGGGTCATTGGTGATGACAATGTCGCCCGGCTCGAGCGTATCGCCGAATTCCTGGCTCACCGCGTCCATGGCGTCCGGGATCGAGCCCAGGTGCAGGGGCAGGCTCAGGCCCTGCGCAATCAGCCTGCCGTGGCGGTCGCAGAATGCGCTGGACATGTCCATGGTGTCTTTCATGATCGACGAATAAGCGATGCGGACCACGGTCAGGACCATTTCGTCGACGACCGAACCGATCGCGTTCTTGACCAGTTCGAGCCGAACCGGACTGATCGCTGTTGCGCTTGGCATGCTGTCTCCTTATCGGCTTCGCTCGATGCCGGACCGACGCGCGTTCCGGCGCGCTTTCTTTTCTTCAGGAACCCATGCTAGCGAGTTAGAATTCAGGCATCCAATTAATGATTTGGGTCAAAAAAATAAAAATTGCTTATATCGACCCGAACGGAGCCCGCGCCGGGGCTGCCGGCAGCCCGGCGCGGGTGCGCCGGCACACAGGAGACGGCAATGCGACGCTATACCCTGGCTCAGCTCGAGGCATTGCGCTGCGTAGTGGTTTTCCGGGGCTTCCAGGCCGCGGCCGACCATCTGAAAGTGACGCAGCCGACCATCTCGCTGCGCATCCGCGAACTGGAATCCATCGTCGGCTATTCGCTGCTGCGGCGCTCCGGCGGACGCGGCGAACTCACGGCCGAAGGCGCAGTCTTCTACCAGTATGTGGAACAGCTAACCAGAACCCTGGGCGAAATGGATCGCCGCGTCCGCAGCCGCGACCCGCTGCGCGGCGTGCTGAGGATGGGCGCGTCCGACACCTTCGCCATCGGCTGCCTGCCCGACCTGCTGTCGAAGATGGATACGATCTACCCCGATCTGCGAGTCGAACTGACGATCACGCGCAGCACTACCCTGGCGGAACTGCTCAACACCGACCAACTGGACATCGCCTTCATGGTCGAGACCCCGCTGGACCCGCGGATACGCGTGCATCCCCTGGCCTATTGCCGCATGGCGTGGTTCGGCCGCAACGCCGGCGGACGGCCTTCCCGGCCGCTTGGCGCCGCCGACCTCGAAGGCCGACGGCTGATGACGCTGCCCGTCAATTCGCCGCTGCACAGCCTGATGGTCCGGTGGTTCGAAGCGGCGCAACATCCTTTGCCGCCCGTGAGTATTTGCAATAGCCTGGCCATCATCCTGCGGCTGATCAATGCCGGCCATGCATGGAGCATCCTGCCCGAGTGCTTCACGCTGTCGAACGAGGAATCCCGTCTGTCGACGCCGCTGGCGGTCATGCCCGAACTACCCATGCTGAAGCTGTGCGCTGCCTACCGGACCGAAACCGACGCGGACACGCTGCTGCCGGTGGTGGACCTGGTCAAGGGCATCCTCATCAGCAAACCGGGATTGCTGCCGCTGGGATAGCCCTGCGTGCGCTCTCGTCGAACGCAGGCGCAAGCGATCAATCCAGGGACGGCATGCCGCTCGCGCGCGACGTCAGCGAAGCCCCCTCGCGACGGCGGCCCGGCGTCACTGGCTTGTCGCCGCGCAGGGTGTTGGCGGTGCGGATCGGAGGGATTGCGCACGCCGAGGCTTTCCCAGGTTCAGGCCGTGCAGCACGTCGAGAGGTGCGATTCCCGCGCTGAAAACCGTATCCGCACCGCTGCGCCCTTGAATCAAAACCGCGCGCGAAAGCCGATGGTGCCGGATATGCCGTAGGAGTCGCCAAAGTTCGCCAGGGCGGTGCGCGCGCCGAGTTCTCCGTAGACCGAGTATTTGTCGCCCCGCCAGTTGTACGAACTGCCGAATCCCAGCTCTCCCCAGAGCCTGTCCTGCCGCGTGTCGAAACGGGTATGGCCAACGCTCACGCTGCTGTCGCCGAGGAATTCATACGTGAGATTGGCGATGCCGTAAAAGCGCCAGCGCCGGTCCGCGTGCGCGGCGGATGCGCCGGCCGACGGTCCGGAGAGATCGACCTCCCGGTCGAAGGAGATGCCCAGGCGGGCGAGCAGGCTCTGGGCCTTTTCGTTGCGGACCTTCGCGCCATAGGCGTCTTCGAAAGAGCTGAAACGATTGCGCGAATAGGATAGCTGGAATTGCGGGGTGGTGGTCCAGGTTTCCGAAAGCGCCATTTTCTTGCCGGTTTCCACGCTGAAGGCGAAGCCGTAGCCATTGTTGCCCTTGGCCTCGTGGACGCCGAGCGAGCCCGAATCCAGGTCGCTGTCGAACCACATGACCTGGGCCTGGCCGTCCACGTACACGCCGTCGGGGCGATACCAGGTCAGGGTGCCGCCCAGGCCGTAGCCGGTGGCGTCGATGTAGCCGTTGCCATCGTCGGAATGCACCCAGGTCCTGCCCTGCCCGATCTGGGCGTTGAGGCCGCCCAGCACTTTGGCGCCGTCTTCGTATTCGCGCAGCCGCGTGTCGAAACCAAACTGCATGCGCCAGATGTCCATGTCGTAGTCCCTGAGCCCGAAGGTCGAGCTGGCCGGCTTGATGGAGGCCGTCGAGCCTTCCACGCGGGCCCACATGCCCTGCCCTTCGATCCATTGGGGCGCCAGCGGGGCGCCGTTGCCTCGCGCGCCGGCCCGTCGGTCTTCCCAGACCCGGTTGCCTACGCGCTGCTGCAGCGTCGGCAGCCGGTTCAGCGCCATCAGGGCCTGCGGATAGGCTTCGTACACGGCGGCGCCTGGCTGGTAGGCGACCTCCTGGTCGGGCTCGTCGCGCAGCGTGCGCAGGTACCAGTCACCGTCCGCGGGATCGGCGGGGCTGCCCTGGTAGAGGCCGTACAGGTACTCGCCCGCCACCACGGCCGGCTGCCCGCTGCGCGTGCGGAAGTCCGGCGCCAGGGAGAACACGCCCGGCGAGCTGCCGTCGACCTGCACGATCTTGATGCCCTGCGTCGTCAGTCCGCCCCGGCCGTCCAGGTTCCGGACCGCCACGCGCGTGGCGCCGGTGCTGTTGCCCGTGATCACCAGCAGATCCGCCGGCGAGCTGTCGTCTCCCAGGACGGCTTCGGTTTCCAGCAGGCCGCCCGCGCCCACATAGTCGCCCGTCACCGTCAGTTTGCCGATCGAAGCGCCGGGCGCGACGATGCCGGCATTGGAAGCCGGGCCGACGAATCCGTTGCCCTCCAGGCGGCCGCCGCCCGTGGTGCCGATCGAACCGCCGAGCCGGCCATTGACTTGCAGCGCGCCGCCCTGCACCGCCGTGACGCCCGAAAACCCCGAGTGGTCGCCGGCCAGGATGGTGCGCCCCGCGTACACGTCGATGCGGCCCGGACCGACGATCTGCTGGACGCCGCCGGCGCCGTCGAACGCATAGGCGCTGGACGTGTGGTTGAAGATCAGGCCGCCGTCGCCCGGGCCGAAGACGAGCCGGGGAGCGGCGATAGCGCCGGGCGCGGCAAGCGCATTGCCCGGCGACGCGCCGACGACAACCCGGCCCCGGGAACCCGCCGCCGGGGCCACCGAGAAGTCGCCGGCGGCGGACAACCGGGCGCCGCCGCCCACTTCCAGCACGCCGCTGCCCGCTGTATTGCCCACGCCCGCGCCCACATACGTATTGGCGGTGGACAGCGCGGTCGCGCGGCCGGCCAGTCCCATGACCCCGCCCTGTACGTACAGGTTGCCGTCGAAGCCCGGCGAGTTGCCGATCTTGTCGAGCCGGCCGGGGCCCATCTGCACCAGGTTGCCGCTGCCGGAGACGTTGCCGCCCCACTGGGTGTCGCTCGAACGGTTGAAGGCCAGCGTGGCGCCCGCGTCGATCATGGCGGGTCCGGCGATGGAGCCCGCCGGGCCGCCCGCGCCGATCTGCAGCGTGCCCTGGCTCACCGAGGTCAGCCCGGTATAGAGATTGTCCGCCGTCAGGACGGTGGCGCCGCTGCCTTGCTGGCGCACGCCGCCCTCGCCCTGTATCAGTCCCGGGAATATCCGGACGTCGCTGCGGTCGAACGCCAGGGTTCCCGGCCCCTGCACGAGGACATCGCCGAGAATGGATCCGGCCGCCCCGCCGTTGCCGAGCACCAGCGTGCCGGCCGAAACCACCGTGCCGCCCTGGTACTGGTTGTCGCCCGCGAGGGTGAGCGATCCGGCTCCCTGTTTCACCAAAGCGCCGGCGCCGGTCATGCCCTGGCCGATTTCCGCATCATGGCCGTTGGTGTCGATGCCGCCCGCCGTGCCGTTGATGACGATCGGCCGCGCGGGCGAAAGCTGCACCTCGCCGTCGAAACGCAGGCTCGGAATGCCGCCGTAGCCGCTGTTGTCGAAGGCCACGCTGCCCGCCGCCGCGCCCAGCGCCTCGTCGCGGGTGATGGCCAGCGTGCCCTGGCGGATGGTGAGGCCGCCGCTCCAGGTGTTTCCCGCCGCGACCTGCGGATCCAGCACGGAGGTTCCCGCGCCGATCTTCTCGACCGCGCCGGCGCCGGTGATCTGGCCGACATAGGTGCCCGAATCGTTGGCATCCGCGGTGGTGAATCTCACCAGGCCGCTGTTCTGCACATTGTCCAGATTGCCGACGTTCGTGGGCAGGCTCTGGGCCCTGGCTTCCAGGGTGCCCCCGGCGTCGACGATGACCCTGCCCGTGTAGTTCGCGTTGTTGCCGGTCAGGCCCAGCACGCCCTGCTTCACCATCACGGTCGTGAAATCGCTGGTGGACAGCGAGCCGGTGAGATTCCACCGCCCATCTCCGGTTTTGGTGAGGGTCTGGAAATTCCTCACGTCTCCCGCCAGCGAATCGAGCGAGCCCGCTTCGCCATTCAGCTCCATGGAATTGGTTCCCGCGCCGCCGTCGATGCTTCCTGTCACCACGGAATGAGGATAGAAGATCAGGTCGTCGTCGCCGCTCTGGAAATTGAGATTGCCGTTGACTACCGCGCCGCTGTGGTTGGCGAACACGATCCCTGGCGCTGTGCCCGGAGCCTGGGTGCCGAGCACGTCTCCGCCGCCGACGCGCTCGATCAGGCCATAGTTATTGAGCTGGTTGCGATCCGCCGGCGTAGGCGGCGTGGCGTTGTCTTCGAACCAGATCGCCGCCGATTCGGGATTCGGGCGCCGACCGCACGATTCCGTAATTGTCGATGATGTTGCCGTAGCCATGCGCGTTGATGGCTTCGCCGTTGTACGTTTGCCCGCCGGAAAAAATCATGGCGTCGCGCCCGATGGTGAGCCTGCCGAACGAATTGAATTCGATGACGTTCGGCCCCGTGGGAAACGGCACCCTGACGACGTTGCCTTCCACGATGGCGCCGGGCGTGGCTGGCAATTCTCCAGGGCTGAATTGCGTGCCTATGGTGATCGTGGCGCGGTCTCCCAGGCTGATGGCGGTCTGGTCCGTCTTGCCGTGCCCCGACGCCATGTTGACCGTGTAGTCGTTGTCGGCCGCGCCGTTGCCCAGCCTGGTGTTCCAGGTGCCCGTACAGGTGTAGGTCTTGCCGGACAGCGAACAATCCGCACATCAAGTAACTAAATGTGTCTGACACGAAAGGCGTCCCGCTGCGCGGCCGGGCGGGACGCCTTGCCATGCGTTTGCGGCGGCTGCGGAGATTTGCGCGGGTCGCAAAAAATCCCGCAATATTTGTTACCAATTGGGAGCCGGCCCGTTGCGCGCACGCCGCTTGCGGCTGCTGCCTTTACGGCGTTCTGCCGCTATGGCAGTCTAAAGCGCTCCCCGGGCCATTGCCCTGGCGGAGCCCGATACGGTAGGTCTTTCCCGCGCCCTTGGGTCTCCTGCCCGCCCCTTCCGGGAGTTCCCTGGCGGAACCCGTCGCGCCAACGCACATACAAGGAAGGCTGCTCATCATGACTGACAAACTGTTTGACACTTCGGCCCCATCGACGACCTCCGCCGGTTCGCCCGCGGTAAGCGATCGGAATTCGCTGACCATAGGGCCGGACGGCCCCATCGTGCTGCACGACGTGCATTTTCTCGAGCAAATGGCCCATTTCAACAGGGAAAAGGTCATCGAGCGCCAGCCTCACGCGAAAGGATCCGGGGCCTTCGGCGTGTTCGAGACGACCGAGGACGTGTCCAGGTTCACCAAGGCCGCCCTGTTCCAGCCCGGCGCCAAGACGGAAATGCTCGCGCGCTTTTCCACGGTGGCGGGCGAACAGGGCAGTCCCGACACGTGGCGCGACGTGCGGGGCTTTTCGCTGAAGTTCTACACCAGCGAAGGCAACTACGATCTCGTCGGAAACAACACGCCGATCTTCTTCGTGCGCGATCCGATGAAGTTTCCGCATTTCATTCGCAGCCAGAAACGCCTGCCCGACCGCGGGCTGCGGGACAATCACATGCAATGGGATTTCTGGACCAACAACCCGGAAAGCGCCCACCAGGTCACCTATCTCATGGGGCCGCGCGGCCTGCCCCGCACCTGGCGGCACATGAACGGCTACGGCTCGCACACCTACATGTGGGTCAACGCCCAGGGCGAACGGTTCTGGGTGAAGTACCACTTCCATACGCTGCAGGGCATGGCCTTCTTCAGCAATGCCGAAGCGGCGGCCATGGCCGGCTCCGACGCGGATTTCCACCGCCGGGACCTGTTCGAAGCCATCGAACGCGGGGACTGTCCGTCCTGGGAGCTTTCGGTGCAGGTCATGCCTTATGACGACGCCCGGAACTACCGCGTCAATCCGTTCGACCTCACCAAGACGTGGTCGCACAAGGACTACCCGCTCATCAAGGTCGGGAAAATGACGCTCAACCGCAATCCCGACAACTTCTTCGCCCAGATCGAGCAGGCGGCGTTTTCGCCGGGCAATACCGTGCCGGGCATCGGGCTGTCGCCCGACAAAATGCTGCTGGGCCGTGCGTTTGCCTACAACGATGCCCAGCGCAACCGCATCGGCGCGAACTTCCACCAGTTGCCCGTCAACCAGCCCAAGGTGCCGGTCAACACCTACATGATGGACGGACCGATGACCTACCACCACACGGGCGCCGCGCCGGTATATGCGCCCAACAGCGGAAACCGCCCCTGGTCCGACGAAACCGGGCGGGTGGACAACGGCTGGCAAGCCGACGGCGACATGGTCCGCAGCGCCTACTCCCTGCATCCCGAGGACGACGACTACACCCAACCCGGCATCCTGGTCCGCGAGGTGTTTTCCGACGCCGACCGGGCCGCCCTGGTGGAAACGGTGGCCGCAAGCCTGCTCGGCGGCGTGCGCGAGCCCGTTCTGAGCCGCGCCTTCGAGTACTGGCGCAACATCGACCCGGACGTCGGCGCGCGCATCGAAGAGAAAGTGCGCAAAGGCAAGGCGGCCAAGCCGGCCGAGGGCGAAGGCCAGGGCTGATCCGGCGGAGGGAACGGCGCGGGCGGCCTGGCCGTTTCGGCGTCGTGCCTGCGCCGCTGCCTGCCCATGCCGGGCATCGGAAGCGCCCTGCTGGCTGCGCGGTCCGCCCACGGTTCGCGCGGGCCGCGCTGTCAGCCTTCCGGCACGCGCGCCAGACGCTGCGTCTCGTTGATCGAATGCAGCGCGAACATCACGCCGTCAGGGTCGAACCGGTTTACGCAGCAAGCGTGCTGCCGCAGGCTCCAATACCGGGAGAGCGGCAGCCCCAGCGCCTGCAGCAGTATCACGCGGTTGATGCTGTCGTGCCCCGCCAGCGCCACCATGTCGTCCGGATGCCGTTGCGATGTTTGCCGCGGCGCTGTTCGGCCCCGCGGTGCGGGCGATATGGTGGTTGGCCGGCAGGCTGCGGCGCTGCAGTCCGGCGACCTGAATTTCCACCTGGCCCAGATCGGCGTGTTGCTGGTGCTGTGCCTGGCGTTGCGTCAGCCGTCGCCGCGCCGGCCCAGGAAGTCTCCCACCCTGCTTTCGAACTTCGGCTCGATCACCGCGCCCACGTTGCAGCGCGTCCAGGGCGACACCGCGCCCGTATCCACGCTGAACACGCGCCCCGGCGCCATGATGACCCTGGCGGGCATGAGGCCGGCGGCCAGCCGCAGCGAGTCGTCGATGCCGGGAAACGCGCACCACAGGTACAGCGAGCTGGCCGGCCGGGTGAAGATGCGCGCGCCCAGCCGGTCGAGCACGTCGAGCGCCTGCGCCGTGGCGGTTTCGAGGCGGTGCCGCAGGCGCGCCAGGTGGCGGGCGTAGTGTCCTTCGCGCAGCATTACGTCCACCATCCGCTCGCTGTATTCGGAGCTGCTGACGTGCACCAGCGCCTTGAGGTCGGCCAGGTCGCTGGCGAGGGCCGAGCCGCAGGCGATGAAGCCCACGCGCAGCGCGGCGGAAAACGATTTGGAAAAGCTGCCCAGGTAGAGCGTGCGCTCCAGTTGGTCGAGCGCGGCGAGGCGCACGGCAGAGGTCGGCTTGAAATCGGCGAGCGGATCATTTTCGACGATGAGCAGGTTGTGGCGCTCGGCCAGCTGCAGGAGCTTGTACGCCTTGGCGGGCGACAGGTCGGACCCCGTGGGATTGTGGGCCAGCGACTGGGTGAAGAACAGGCGGGGCTTGTCGCGCTGCAGGCTGCTCTCCAGCGCGGCGAGGTCGGGGCCGTCGGGCAGGCGCGGCACGCCGACCATGCGCACCCCCGCCAGCTTGAGTTTGCCGAACAGCGGGTAGTAGCCGGGATCGTCGACCAGGGCTACCGCGCCGGGCTGCAGGAAATAGCGGATCACCAGGTCCATGGCCTCGTTCGCGCCATGCGTGAGCACCAGCTGCGAGGGCGCGGCGCTGATCCCCACGTCGCCCAGCTTGCGCACCAGGCTTTCACGCAAGGGCCGGTAGCCGAAACGGCTGCCGTAGCGGAACAAGGCGCCCAGCCCGGTGCGGGTGACGCGCTGCTGGTAACGGTCCATGCGCATGTCGGCCAGCCACTCCACCGGCGGAAAGCCGTCGCCGGCGGCCACGGCGTCGGGCTGGGTCTTGAGCTGCTCGCGCATCAGCCAGACGATGTCCATGGCCCGGCTCAACTGGCCCGGCTCTTCATCGGGCCGCCGGGGCGCGCGGGCCTGCGGCGTGACGTAGAAGCCGGCCCCGCGGCGCGGCGCCACCAGCCCCTGCGCCACCAGGATCTCGAAAGCCACCACCACGGTGTTCTTCGCGTAGCCGTGCAGCTGCGCCATCTCGCGCAGTGACGGCAGCTTGTCGCCGGGGCGGTACACGCCCTCGGCGATCTGCTGCCCGATGAGGCGCGCCAGCCCGTCGGCGATGGGCGCGTGCCGGCGGGGCCGCAACGGCGCGGCGGACGGGTCGTCGGAAAGCACGGCGGGGTCGGTCATGGCGGCCTGGATTGGTGCAGTGCAGCGGTACTGTTTGCCGAAACTGTACCTCTCGGGATTGGTACAGTCTACCTAGAATCAGCCTCACGACATCGATATGGAGACATTGCATCGTGGCTGATTCCCGCCTCCCCAATTTTCGTTCGCTCTCCCCCGCCGACCGGCTGTCCGCCATTGCCGAGAAAGCCGGGCTGGACGCCGCCGAGCGGAGCCTGCTGTCCCGCCCGGGCGCGCTGGAATTGGCGCGCGCCGACGGCATGATCGAGAACGTCATCGGCACGTTCGAGTTGCCGCTGGGCGTGGCGGGCAACTTCCGCATCAACGGCCGCGACGTGCTGGTGCCGATGGCGGTGGAAGAGCCTTCGGTGGTGGCGGCGGCCTCCTACATGGCCAAGCTGGCGCGCGACTGCGGCGGCTTCGAGACTTCCAGCACGCGGCCGCTGATGCGCGCCCAGGTGCAGGTGCTGGGGCTGGGCGATCCGCAAGGGGCCCGGCTGGCGCTGCTGCGCGAACGCGAGCGCATACTGGCCCTGGCCAATGAGCGCGACCGGGTGCTCGTCCAGCTCGGCGGCGGCTGCCGCGACATCGAGGCGCAGGTGTTTCCCGACACGCCGCGCGGCCCCATGCTGATCATGCACCTGATCGTGGACGTGCGCGACGCCATGGGCGCCAATACGGTGAACACCATGGCCGAAGCCGTGGCGCCGCTGGTGGAGGAAATCACCGGCGGGCGGGTGCGGCTGCGCATCCTGTCCAATCTCGCCGACCTGCGGCTGGCGCGCGCGCGCGTGCGCCTGACGCCCCAGGCGCTGGACACGCCCGAACGCAGCGGCGCGGAGATCATCGAAGGCGTGCTGGATGCCTATGTGTTCGCCGCGGTGGATCCCTACCGCGCCGCCACGCACAACAAGGGCATCATGAATGGCATCGATCCCGTCATCGTGGCGACCGGCAACGACTGGCGCGCCATCGAGGCCGGGGCGCACGCCTACGCCTGCCGGAACGGCCGCTACGCCTCCCTCACGCACTGGGAGAAGGACGCGGGCGGCGCGCTGGTGGGCACGCTGGAAATGCCCATGCCGGTCGGGCTGGTCGGAGGCGCCACCAAGACCCACCCGCTGGCCCGGGTGGCGCTGAAGATCATGGGCGTGGCGTCGGCGCAGGAGCTGGGCGAAGTGGCCGTGGCGGTGGGCCTCGCGCAGAACCTGGGCGCGCTGCGCGCCCTGGCGACCGAGGGCATCCAGCGCGGGCACATGGCCCTGCATGCGCGCAACATCGCGCTGGCGGCCGGCGCCAGCGGCCGGGAAATCGATATCGTCGCGCGCCGCATGGCGCAGGAGCGCGACGTGCGCGCCGACCGCGCGCTGGCGCTGCTGGAGGCGCTTCGTCAGCCGGCCTGACGCGGCACGAACCGGCGCGCCGGCCGGCGCGTCCATCTACGCGATGCCTCGCAGAAGGCATCCGCAACGACAAGGAGACAGGCATGAAACAGCACAGCGAGGCGCAATGGCGCCTGGCCGAAGTCTGGAATGACACGGTGGACCTGCGCCAGCTGGCATGGGCCATCGCGATCGGCGTGGGCATCAGCGTGGCGGCATTCTTCCTGGCCAGCCGCTGGCTGCGCGGCGTGGCGGCCACGCCCGAACTGGGGCACGCGTATGCCATGCTGGCCGGCCTGGCGGGCTGCGTGGCGGCGGGAGTGATCTGCGCCAGGCGCTTTCCGCCCAAGCGGGTGGTCAGGGAAGAAGCAGGCTCGGCCGACGATCCCGCCTGGCGCGCCGAAGTGCTGGCCGAGCTGTCGGCCCAGCCCGGCGGCCTGGGCCGCGTATCGGATCTGCCGCCCGCCGCGGTGGCCGAACTGAAGGAACTGGGCCTGTATGCGCTCTTTGCCGACCAGGAGGCCGGCCTCGCGCCGGCCCGTGCGGCGTCGGCGGCCCGGCCCGCCGCGGCACAGGAGGCGCTGACATGAGCGATCCCGCCTTCTTCGACACCTTCCTGGTGGCGCTTGCGATGGGGCTGGCGGGCGCGGTGGCGTTCGCGGCCATCGGCCTGGTGAGCGGCACCGACGAAACCACCACGCTGGCGCCGCTCACTCTGCTGGTCGTGTTGCTGGGCGTGCCGCCGGCCGGCGTGTTCACGTTCTTCCTGGCCGGCGCGGTGGCCAAGCACATGACGCACACCGTGCCCACGGCGCTGCTCGGCATACCCGGCGACACCATGGCCACGCCCCTGCTGCAGGACGCCAACATGCTGCGGCGCCTGGGCGTGCCGCATATCGCGCTGCGCAAGATGGTGTCCGGCGCCATCGTGGCGGCCTTCGTCGCCGTGCCGCTGTCGGTGCTGTTCGCGGTGCTGCTGGCGCCGTTCGGGCGCATCATCACCCAGGCCGCGCCCTGGATCTTCCTGGCGGCCGCGGTGCTGATCGCGTATTTCTCGGCGGGCCGCTGGGCGGCCGTGGCGCTGCTGGCGCCTTTCGTGGTGGTGATCGTCGCGCTGCAGAGCCTGACGGCGAAATACGGCGTCAAGCTCAGCATCAGCTACTTCCTGGGCATTGCCATCGGCCCGCTGATCGCCGACCTGTTTTCGGTCGGATCGCCCCAGGGCCGCGAGCGCATGCGCCGCGACCAGATGCGCACATTCACGCTGGCGCCGGACGTCAAGGGCTGGTCGGGGTACTTTCCCAATCCGCTGAAAGTCATGGACGGCACGCAAACGCGCTGGACGCTGGCCACCGCCGCGGTGTCCAGCGCCACGTTCGTGTTCAGCCCCGTCGCCATGACCGTGGTGCTGGGCGAACTGGTGGGAGCGCGCATCCGCCACGCCTACCACCGCCTGACCACGGTGCTCAGCGCGCGCAACGGCGTCACCGAGGCGACCTACATCGCCGAGGCCCTGATTCCGCTGATCGCCTTCGGCCTGCCGCTCAGCCCCGTCGCCGCCGGGCCGGCCGCCCCGCTCTTCAACGCGCCGCCGCGCTTCACGGTGGATGCCGCGTCGGGCCAGGTCCACAACCTGCACAATCTGCTCAGCCACTGGGAGTTCCTGGGCTACGGCATGCTGGCGGTGTTGCTGGCGGCGGTGGTGTCGTATCCGTTCGCCATGAACTTCGCCCGCCGCGCGGCGCTGTTCGTCTCGCGCCGGGTCAGCCACGAGGCCATCATCGCCACCTTCGTCGGTCTCATCATCGTCATCAGCGTCTGGGAGGGGCAACTGCTCGGCCTGCTGGTGATCCTGACCATGGGGCTTTTCGGCGGGCTGCTTTCGCGCCGCTTCGGCTTCAATACCGGCGTGCAGTTCATGGGGTATTACACGGCGGTGCTGTCGGTGCCGGCGCTGGTCAAGCTGATGGGATGATGCAGCGCGGCAGGCGCCGTTCCCGCAAGGGAGCGCCCGCGCCGCGCTATTGACCATTGCGGAAAGCTGCTGCTAAGGTGTGCGGCACACTCCGGCGCGCAAGGCGCCGGGGCCAGACAGGAGGCAAGATATGGCATTCCTGGTTCCCCCCTGTATGTGGCGGCCGCGCGCCGCCGCCTTCCCTGGCGCGGCGCCCAAGGCCGCCGCCGGCGTCCTCGCTGCAGCCGGGATTCCTCCGCCTTCCGCGCGCCGTCCCCGCTTCCCTTCGTTCCTTCCCTAGCGGCAGGCATCGTCCGCTCTCCGTGCCGCGCGCCTTCGCAAGCGCGGCCGCGCGCCGCGCCGGCGCCCTTCGGTTCATACGCCGTCCGCGGCCTACTGGAGTGATCACCGTGAGCTTTTTCCTCGAGCGCCTGAAGTACTTCTCCCGCCCCAGGGAGTCATTCGCCGACGGCCATGGCAGCCTCAGCACCGAAGACCGCACCTGGGAAACTGCCTACCGCGACCGCTGGCAGCACGACAAAATCGTGCGCTCGACGCACGGCGTCAACTGCACGGGATCCTGTTCCTGGAAGATCTACGTGAAGGGAGGCATCGTCACTTGGGAAACGCAGCAGACGGACTACCCCCGCACCCGCCCCGACATGCCGAACCACGAGCCGCGCGGCTGTTCGCGCGGCGCTTCCTATTCGTGGTACCTGTACAGCGCCAACCGCATCAAGTATCCGCTCATCCGCGGACGCCTGGCCCGCCTCTGGCGCGAGGCGCGCAAGACCATGGATCCCGTGCAGGCGTGGCGCCGCATCTGCACCGAACCCGGGCTGGCGGAGCAGTACAAGTCGATGCGCGGCATGGGCGGCTTCGTGCGCGCCACCTGGGACGAAGTCAATGAGCTGGTCGCCGCGGCCAACCTGTACACCATCAAGCGCTACGGTCCGGACCGCGTGGCGGGCTTTTCGCCGATTCCGGCCATGTCCATGGTGTCGTTCGCGGCGGGCAGCCGCTACCTCTCGCTGCTGGGCGCGAGCATACTCAGCTTCTACGACTGGTATTGCGACTTGCCCCCGTCCAGCCCGCAGACCTGGGGCGAGCAGACCGACGTCGCCGAGTCGGCGGACTGGTTCAATTCCAGCTTCATCATGATGTGGGGCTCGAACGTGCCGCAGACCCGCACGCCGGACGCGCATTTCATGGTGGAGGCGCGCTACCGGGGCGCCAAGATCGTTTCGGTGTTCCCCGACTACGCGGAGGGCGCGAAGTTCGGCGACATCTGGCTGCATCCCAAGCAGGGAACCGACGCGGCGCTGGCGCTGGCCATGGGCCACGTGATCCTGAAAGAGTTCCATCTCGAGGGCGGCTCGGCCTACTTCCGCGACTACTGCAAACGCTATTCCGACATGCCCTTTCTGGTCCGCCTGGTGGAGCGCGACGGCCGCTACGTGCCCGAGCGCATGCTGCGCGCCGGCGATTTCGAGGGCAACCTGGGCCAGGAGAACAACCCCGACTGGAAGCCCGTGGCGTACGACGAGACGCGCGACGCGCTGGTGGTGCCGCGCGGCTCCATCGGCTTTCGCTGGGGCCAGAAGGAAGGCGGCGACCGGGGCAAGTGGAACCTGGAAAGCAAGGACGCCGAGGGCCAGGACATCGACCTGAAACTGACGCTGGTGGGCGCGGGACGCGCCGAGACGGTGCCCGTGGCCTTTCCGTATTTCGGTGCGCGCAAACACGATTACTTCCAGGGCACCGACCATGCCGAAGTGCAGGTGCGCAACATGGCGGCGCGGCGCGTGGCCACGCGCCACGGAGAGACGCTGGCCGTAACGGTGTACGACCTGCTCATGGCCAACTACGGCCTGGACCGCGGCCTGGGCGGCGGCAACGTGGCGGCCTCCTACGACGATGACGTGCCCTACACGCCGGCCTGGCAGGAACGCATTACCGGCGTGAAGCGCGCCGACGTGATCAACGTGGCGCGGCAGTTCGCCGCCAACGCCGACAAGACCCGCGGCAAGTCCATGATCATCCTGGGCGCGGGACTGAACCACTGGTACCACATGGACATGGCATACCGGGGCATCATCAACCTGGTGGTGATGTGCGGCTGCGTGGGCCAGTCCGGCGGTGGATGGTGCCATTACGTGGGGCAGGAAAAGCTGCGCCCGCAGACCGGCTGGACCACGCTGGCCTTCGGGCTGGACTGGTGCCGCCCTCCCCGCCACATGAACAGCACCTCGTTCTTCTACGCCCACACCGATCAGTGGCGCTACGAAACGCTGAAGGTGCAGGAAATCCTCTCTCCGCTGGCCGACGCCGGCCAGTTCGGCGGCGCGCTCATCGACTACAACGTGCGCGCCGAGCGCATGGGCTGGCTGCCCTCCGCGCCGCAGCTGCAGGACAATCCCCTGAACGTGGTGGCCGCCGCCGAGGCGGCCGGCCAGGATCCGGCCGCCTACGCGGCCGAGGGCCTCAAGAGCGGCCGCCTGAAGCTCGCCTGCGAAGACCCGGACCATCCCGACAATTTCCCGCGCAACCTGTTCGTGTGGCGCTCCAACCTGCTGGGCTCGTCGGGCAAGGGGCACGAGTACTTCCTCAAGCACCTGCTGGGCACCGAGCACGGCGTGCAGGGCAAGGACCTGGGCGAGACGGGCGGCGACAAGCCCGAAGAAGTCGCCTGGCGCGAGGAGGCGCCGCGCGGCAAGCTCGACCTGCTGGTGACGCTGGACTTCCGCATGTCCACCACCTGCGTGTATTCCGACGTGGTGCTGCCCACCGCCACCTGGTACGAGAAGAACGATCTCAACACCTCGGACATGCATCCCTTCATCCACCCGCTGTCGTCGGCGGTGGATCCGGTGTGGGAGTCCCGCAGCGACTGGGAGATCTACAAGGGCATCGCCCGCGCGTTCTCGCGCCTGGCGCGCGAGGAGCTGCCGGTGGCGCGCGACCTGGTGCTGACGCCGCTGCAGCACGATACGCCCGCGGAGCTGGGCAACCCCTGGGACGTGAAGGACTGGAAGCGCGGCGAGACGGAATTGATACCCGGCAAGACCGCGCCCGCGATGAGCGTGGTCGAGCGCCGCTACGGCGAGCTCTACGAACAGTTCACCTCGCTCGGGCCGCTGACCCGCAAGCTGGGCGTGGGCGGCAAGGGCATCAACTGGGAGGCGGGGGCCGAATGCGACCTGCTCGCGCAGCTTAACTACGCGGTGGACGGATCGGGCGCGGCGCACGGGCTGCCGCGGATAGACAGCGACATCGATGCGGCCGAAACCATCCTGACGCTCGCGCCCGAGACCAACGGCGAGGTGGCGGTCAAGGCCTGGCGGGCGCTGTCGGCCGTGACCGGCCGCGACCACGAACACCTGGCCCTGCCGCGCGAGCACGAAAAGATCCGGTTCCGCGACCTGCTGGCGCAGCCGCGCAAGATCATCTCGTCGCCCACGTGGTCGGGCCTGGAATCCGACAAGGTGAGCTACAACGCCGGCTATACCAACGTGCACGAACTGATCCCGTGGCGCACGCTCACCGGCCGCCAGCAGCTGTACCAGGACCATCCCTGGATGCGCGCCTTCGGCGAAGGGCTCTGCGTGTACCGGCCGCCGGTCGACACCAAGTCGGTGCGCCCCATGGACGGCGTGCGCGACAACGGCAACAAGACGGTCGTGCTGAATTTCATCACGCCGCACCAGAAATGGGGCATCCATTCCACCTACACCGACAACCTCATCATGCTGTCGCTCTCGCGCGGCGGGCCGATCGTCTGGATCTCGGAAAAAGACGCGGCGCGGGCGGGCATCGTCGACAACGACTGGATCGAGGCCTTCAACATCAATGGCGCCCTGGTGGCGCGCGCCGTGGTCAGCCAGCGCGTGCCCGAGGGCATGACGCTCATGTACCACGCCCAGGAGAAGATCGTGAACATGCCCGGCTCGGAGATCACCGGCACGCGCGGGGGCATCCATAACTCGGTGACGCGGGCGGTGCTCAAGCCCACCCACATGATCGGCGGCTATGCCCAGCTTTCGTACGGGCTCAATTACTACGGAACCGTGGGATCGAACCGGGACGAGTTCGTGATCGTGCGCAAGATGTCGCGCATCGACTGGCTGGAAGGCGAACGCCGCGAGGCGGCTTCCCCGTCCCGCACGGCCGCATAAGGAGAATGGCATGAAGATACGCGCGCAGATCGCCATGGTGCTCAACCTGGACAAGTGCATCGGCTGCCATACCTGCTCGGTCACCTGCAAGAACGTGTGGACTTCCCGCGAGGGCATGGAGTACGCCTGGTTCAACAACGTCGAAACCAAGCCCGGTATCGGCTATCCCAAGGACTGGGAAAACCAGGCGCACTGGAACGGTGGCTGGCGGCGGCTGCCCAGCGGCAGGATCGAACCGCGCCAGGGCGGAAAACTCAAGCTGCTGGCCAATATATTCGCCAACCCCAACCTGCCCGAGATCGACGACTATTACGAACCCTTTACCTTCGACTACGAGCATCTCCAGTCGGCGCCGGAGCTGAAGGCCGCGCCCACGGCGCGGCCCCGCTCCCTCATTACCGGCAAGCGCATGGAGAAGATCGAGTGGGGGCCCAACTGGGAGGAGATCCTGGGCGGGGAGTTCGCGAAGCGCTCGCAGGACTACAACTTCGAGGATGTGCAGAAAGACATCTACGGGCAGTTCGAGAACACCTTCATGATGTACCTGCCGCGCCTGTGCGAGCACTGCCTCAACCCGAGCTGCGTGGCCAGCTGCCCGTCGGGCTCGATCTACAAGCGCGAGGAGGACGGCATCGTGCTCGTGGACCAGAACAAGTGCCGCGGCTGGCGCATGTGCGTATCGGGCTGCCCGTACAAGAAAATCTATTACAACTGGCACACAGGCAAGGCCGAGAAGTGCATCTTCTGCTATCCGCGCATCGAGGCCGGCCAGCCCACGGTATGCTCCGAGACTTGCGTGGGCCGCATCCGCTACCTGGGCGTGCTGCTCTATGACGCCGACCGCATCGAGCAGGCCGCCTGCGCCGAAAGCGAGCGCGACCTGTACCAGGCCCAGCTCGATGTCTTCCTGGACCCCGAAGACCCGGCCGTGATCGCCCAGGCGCGGGCCGACGGCGTGCCGCAAGACTGGCTCGACGCGGCGCGCCGCTCGCCCACGTACAAGATGGCGGTGCAGTGGAAGATCGCCTTTCCCTTGCACCCGGAATACCGCACGCTGCCCATGGTGTGGTACGTGCCGCCGCTCTCCCCCATCCAGTCGGCCGCCAACAGCGGCCATATCGGTAGCTACGGCGAACTGCCGGACGTGAAGTCGCTGCGCATCCCGCTGCGCTACCTGGCCAACATGCTGACCGCGGGCGACGAGGCGCCCGTCGCGTTGGCGCTGGAGCGCCTGCTGGCCATGCGGGCGTTCATGCGGGCGCGCACGGTGGACGGCGAAGACCGCCCCGCCATCCTGGACCAGGTGGGGCTGTCCACGGCCCAGGTCGAGGAAATGTACCGCTACCTGGGCATTGCCAACTACGAAGACCGCTTCGTCATTCCCACCACCCATCGCGAATACGCGGAAGACGCCTTCGACTTGAAAGGCGGATGCGGATTCTCGTTCGGCAATGGCTGCTCGCCGGGCAGCGGCGCGACCACGCCCTCGCTTTTCGGCGCCCGGCGCGACGGCGGCGGCCGCAAGACGGTGTTCATGGAAGTGGCGCGCGCGCGCCAGGAGGGCTGATCGCCATGGATGCGGAAAACGGTAACGACGCGGAAGTCTATGCCGCGCTATCGCTGCTGCTGCGCTATCCGGAAGCGGAATGGGTGCAGGCCCTGCCGGAGATCCGCCGCGCCCTGCCGTCCGCCCGGCGCGAGGCGCTGGCGCCGCTGCTGGCCTGGCTCGCCCATGGCGCGGACCTGATCGCGCTGCAGGAACAGTATGTCGAGACCTTCGACAGCAGGCCGGCGCACTCGCTGCATCTGTTCGAGCATGTGCATGGCCAGTCGCGCGACCGCGGGCAGGCCATGGTGGACCTGCGCCAGGAGTACCTGGCGCACGGGCTGGCGCCCGACCCTGCCGAGCTGCCCGACTACGTGCCGATGTTTCTCGAGTTCCTGGCCCGGATACCGGCCGACGAGGCGCGGCGCCTGCTCGGCGACGCGGTGCACGTGCTGGCGCGCCTGGGCGAAAAACTGGCGCAGGCCGGCAGCCCCTACGCCTGCGTTTTCTCGGTGTTGTGCGGCATGACCGACGTGCAGCCCGAGCCCCTGCCCGAGGCGCCTGCCGGCGACCTCGAAGAAACCGCCGTGGTGTTCGGCCCGCAGGCCGGCGGCCCCGGCGCCATGCTGCGGCAGATGAACGGCCAGGCCGCGCCGGTGCGCTTTTACGCGACCGATCCGCGCGCCAAGCCGGCCGGCCATTGCGGATCCTGAGGAGACGGCCATGGGCGCATACCTGCATTACTTCTTTTTCGCCGTGTATCCCTACATCGCGCTGACGATCTTCCTGCTCGGCAGCCTGGCGCGCTACGACCGCGGGCAGTACACGTGGAAAAGCGACTCCAGCCAGATGCTCAAGCGCGGCACGCTGCGATGGGGCAGCAACCTTTTTCACATCGGCATCATTTCGCTGTTCTTCACGCACCTGGTCGGTCTGCTGACGCCGCCCGCCGTGTATCACGCCATGGGCATAAGCACCGAGTTCAAGCAGGCCATGGCCATCGTGGTGGGCGCCATCCTGGGCCTGGTCTGCCTGGCCGGCCTGCTGCTGCTCCTGTGGCGCCGCTGGTCCGAGCCCCGCGTGCGGGCCACCTCGCGCGCGTCGGATTGGGTCACGCTGATATGGATCCTGATCGTACTGTCGCTGGGCCTGATATCGATACTCACGTCGCGACAGCACAAAGACGGCGCGCTCATGGTGGTGCTGGGCGACTGGGCCCAGCATATCGTCACCTTCCGCGGCGGCGCGGCCGACATCATGGCCGGCGTGCCGATGATCTACCAGGTCCACATGGTGCTGGGCATGACGCTGTTCGTGATCTTTCCGTTTACGCGCCTGGTGCACGTGTGGAGCGGCTTCGGCTCGGTGGCGTACCTGGGCCGCGCCTGGCAGTTGGTCCGTTCGCGCTGAGGAGCAGCGATGATAAGCATCAACGGCGTTTCCATCAGCGAGGACGAAGTCGCCGCCGAAGCCTCCCGGCACCGGGGCGCGGACGATCCCGTGGCCAGCGCGGCCCACGAACTCGTGCTGCGCGAGCTGCTGCGGCAGCGGGCGGCGGAACTCGGCATTCCGGAGCCCCGCTCCGAGGCCGCCATCCAGGCCGTGCTGACCTCTGAAGTCAGCACGCCCCGTGCCGACGAAGACACCTGCAGGCGCTATTTCGAGCAGCACCTCACGCGCTTCATGCAGGGCGAGTCCATCGAGGTGAGCCACATCCTGTTCCAACTGACCCCGCGCATCGAGGCGCAGCGCCTGCGCGCGCACGCCACCGCCATTCTCAACGCGATACTCGCGGGACAGGAGGATTTCGCCGATTGCGCGCGGCGCTATTCCAATTGCCCCTCCGGCGCGCACGGCGGCAGCCTGGGAGAACTGCGGCGCGGCGACGCGGCGGAAGAGTTCGAGCGGGCGGTCTTCGCGCTTCCCGCCCATACGCTGGCGCCGCGGCTGATCGACACGCGCTACGGCTTTCACATCGTGCGCACCGGCGTCAAGCAGCCCGGCCAGCAAAGCGAATACGAGTCGGTCCGGCCCATGATCGCCAACTGGCTGGAAGCGGCCAGCCGCAGGCGCGCGGAGTCGCAATACCTGCGCTGGCTGGTCGGCCAGGCGCGCATCCAGGGCATTGCCATGGAAGGCGCCGACTCGCCTCTCATGCAGTAGCGCGCGCCGATCCGGCCCGCGTTCTTCCCCCCAGCGCAAGCGACAGGAAAGCCCGCATGAATCCGCCCCTCATGGACCAGCCCCTGCCCCGAGCCTACCCGGTGCTGTTCGCCAGCACCCTGGCTTTCATGGTTTGCTTTGTCGTGTGGATGATGTTCGGCGTCGTGGGCATTCCGATCCGCGACGAACTGGGGCTGAACGCGTTCCAGTTCGGCCTGCTGACCTCCACGCCGGTGCTGACCGGCGCGGTGTTCCGGTTGCCCCTGGGCATGTGGACGGACCGCTACGGCGGCCGCGTCGTGATGACGGCGCTGCTCCTGCTGTGCGCCGCGCCGGTGTACATGGTGAGCTATGCCGAGGCGCTGTGGGAATTCCTGCTCATCGGGCTGTTCCTCGGCCTGGTGGGCGCCTCCTTCGCGGTGGGCACGCCCTACGTTGCGCGTTTCTTCCCGCCGGCGCGGCGCGGCTTCGCCATGGGCTTCTTCGGCGCCGGCACGGTGGGCGCGGCGGTCAACCTGTTTGTCACGCCCGTCCTGCTGGACCGCTACGGCTGGCGCATGGTGCCCCGGATCTACGCGGTGATGCTGCTCGTCACGGCCGCGCTCTTCTGGGTCGCGGCCGCGCGCGACCCCGGCGCCGGCAAGACAGGCGGCAGCCTGCTGGCGCAATTCCAGGTGCTGAAAGACCGCCGCGTCTGGCGCTATTGCCAGTACTACTCGATCACCTTCGGCGGCTTCACCGCGCTGTCGCTGTGGATTCCGCAGTACATGAAGGCCGAGTACGGGCTGGGCATCGCGGCCGCGGCGGGCCTGGCCGCCGGCTTCTCCCTGCCCGGCTCGGTGCTGCGCGCCGTGGGCGGCGTGCTGGCCGACAAGCTCGGCGCTCAGAGCACCACGTGGTGGTGCCTGTGGGTGGCGTGGGTCTGCCTGTTCCTGCTGTCCTACCCGGACACCACCTTCACGGTCAAGACCATCGGCGGCGAGGCGTCGTTCCACATCTACCTGCCGATCTGGCTCTTTACCGGCCTGCTCTTCGTCCTGGGCGTGAGCTTCGCGTTCGGCATGGCCTCCACTTTCAAGTACGTGGCCGACGATTTTCCCGACAACATGGGCGTGGTGTCCGGCATCGTGGGGCTGGCCGGCGGCCTGGGCGGCTTCCTGCTGCCCCTGATGTTCGGCATCCTGATGGACTGGCTGCAGATACGGTCCAGCAGCTTCATGCTGCTCTATGGCGTGGTGTGGGTGTCGCTCATCATCATGTATCTCTCGGAAGTGCGCAGCGTCTCGATCGCCGGCGTGCGGCGCCCGGCGAAGTAGCCCGCCGCCTCAGGGCCGGCTGCGGGCGCGCCGCCGCGGTTGCGCTGGCTCTGCTGGTCCTGGCCCGTGCCGATCTGCGAGGTATGGCCGTCTTTCTTGCTGCGGTTCTGGGTGTCGCGGTGGCTGGCCTGCTGCTCGCGCGGCGTGTCGTCGGCGGTCGCGGCGGCGCCGGCGTGGGGCCGGGGTTTGTCGTCCTTGGTGGCCATGGTTGCGCTCCTGGAAAAGTCCGGACCACCCGCCCAGCAAGCGCCGTGCCCGGTGGCCGGNCAGGGCGCGGGCGCCGTCCTGGCGGGCAATACGCTGGGCGGCATCGCCGGCACCGCGCTGGCGGCATTCGTGCTGTTGCCGCGCCTGGGCACGGTGCGCAGCCTGGGCGCTCTGGCGCTGGCGGCCTGCCTGGTGGGCGCGGCCGCGGTCTGGCGCGCCAGGCCCGTTTCGGCCATGCCGCGCGCGCTCGCCGCCGCCGCGCTGGCCGGCGCGGTCCTGATACTGGGCGCGGCCTTGCCCGTCGACCATTTCGCCCGCATGCTGCCGGGCGCGCGCGGCGGCAGTCTCGCGTTCTACGAGGAAAACCACGGCGGCACCGTGGCGGTAGTGGAGCGCGGAGAGGGCGACCACCGCTTCCGCCGCCTGTACATCCAGGGCGTCTCCAACTCGGGCGACGCCATGCCCTCGCTGCGCTACATGCGCCTGCAGGCGCTGCTGCCCCTCATCGTGCACGACGGCCAGCCCCGCTCGGCGCTGGTCATCGGCTACGGTACGGGCATCACCGCCGGCGCCCTGTCGCGCTACCCGGGCCTGGAGCGCAGGGTCGTGGCCGAGCTGCTGCCGGGCGTGCTGCGCGCGGCCCCGCTGTTTCGCGGCGCCTACGGGGCGGCCGCCGATCCGGGGCTGGACGTGCGGCTGCGCGACGGTCGGCGCGAGCTGCTGGCCAGCCCCGACCGCTACGATCTCATCACCCTGGAACCGCCGCCGCCTTCGGCCGCGGGCGTGGTGAACCTGTACTCGCGCGATTTCTACGCGCTGGCCGCCGCCCGACTGCAGCCCAAGGGTATCGTGGCCCAATGGCTGCCGCTGCCCACGCAGAACCTAGAAGACACGCGGGCGCTGGTGGCGAGCTTCATCGCGGTCTTCCCGCATGCTTCGCTTTGGACCACGGAACTGCACGAGATGCTGCTCGTGGGGTCGCCCGACCCGCTGCCGCTGGATGCCGGCCGGCTCGCCCGGCGCTACGCGCAGCCGGCCGTGCAACAAGCGCTGCAGGAAGTGGGCGTGGGCTCGGCCGCGGCGCTGCTGGCCACCTGGGTGACCGACCGGGTGGGGCTGGCGCGCTTTGCCGGCGATGCGCCGCCCGTCACCGACGACCGCCCGTCCATCGAGTACGCCGCCTGGGTGCGGCCCCGCGAAGTGACGCGCACGCTGCCGGCGCTGCTGGCGCTGCGCGGCCCGCCACCGCTGCAAGGCGCCGACGCCGCCCTCGTGGAGGATATCGGGCGCGAACGCGCCAGCCTCGACCGCTTCTACCGCAGCGCACTGGCGGCCTACCAGGGCGACCGCGAGGCCTGGGCGCGCGACGCGGGCGTCCTGGCCGAGGCAGGGCGCGGCAATCCGTATCTGCGATGGTTTTTCGGCGGCGCCGGACAATAGGGGATCCGGACCGTCGTCGCAAAGGCGGAGCACGCGGACCGGCGCATATGGGCTTTTGGGGGGAGTTGCCTATGTCGGCATTGCAATCGCCCGCCGCCGGGGCGGCGGGCAGGCGGGGACGCCGGCTGGCGGCCGCCGCGCTGGCCTGCGCGCTTGCGCCCGCGGCCTTCGGCCAGGACGCGGTGAGACTGCGCCAGGACGATCTGCAAAAGCGCGCCAACGGCGTGCTCGCGCTCATGTCGTTTTCCATCGTGCCCGACATCACCACGAGCGCGCTGTCCATCGGCAGCGGCGGAACGAGCACCTCCGGCTCCGCGGATTTCTACATGACGCAGCTGGGCGGCGGCGACACGATATCGAAGTCGGTGCCGATCTATCTCGAAGGCGTGCTCGCGGGCAGCCGCTACGACCCCACCTTTATCGCCACGCAGGGCGCCGAAACCCGCAAGATACCCGCCAAGTGGAACAGCGTATCGGCCACCGGCGGCATCGGCTGGGACTTCAAGCTCACCGACGAACTCAAGCTCAGGCCGATCTTCAACGTGGCGCTGGGCAACGTCACCAGCGACCTGCGCGCGGCGAGCTGGTATGTGGGCCAGCGGACCAGCAAGGACGTGAGCTTCCTCGACCGGGGCTCGCTCAATGCCTACGGCCTGGGCGGCTCCATCATGCTCGACTACGAGCATTACCGGCCCGGCTACGAAGTGGACGTGGAACTGCGCTACTCCGACATCCGGCTCAAGAGCTTCGACAGCTCGGCGGCGGTGCAGGGCAAGGCCATTGCGCAGTCCGCCAATCTCTGGGCGCGCTATCGGGCGCCCACGGGCATGGTGCTGCTGCAGCGTCCGCTGCGCTATGTACTGGAATTCACCCATTCCGAGTTCCTGGGCGACCAGCGCGGCATTCTGGGCTTCGACCGGCTCACTTCGGTCGGCGCCGGGCTGGAACTCGATTCCAGCGCCTACGACGTCATCATCACGCGCACCCGGGTGGTAGGCCGGTACGTCTTCGGCAACAACGTCTCGGGCTTCTCGGTGGGGCTGGCGGTGAGTTTCTGAGGCAAGCGCCGGTCACCCCCGCCGGCCGTCCTCCCGCCAGGCTTGCAATGCGGATTCGATCCGGGAGATTTCCAGGTCGGACAGGCCGGCGGCTTTGTAATAGCGGCGGCGCTCGCTGACCACGTTGCGCACGGCATCGAGCACCGAGCGGGCGGCCGCTTCCGAGCGCAAGCCGAAGCGCCGGTACTCGGTGAGCACATTGGCGAATGTGCTGGCGCGCCCTTCGGAGCCTATGTGCAGGTAATGACGGGCAGAGCCTTCCTGAGTCACCACGTCGAACAGCGGAGCCAGCCGGTAGGTGAGGGCGCCGTCGTCTTTGAGGAATCCCACATTCTTGAGATGGTCGTCGGTATTGTGCACGGCCACGTTGAGCGCCATACGCGCATAGAGCTCTTTGAGGTCATGGCCAGGATTGGAGGAAATGCGGCGAATGACGTCGGCCAGACGCGCATAGGCATAGGTGGCCCTGCCGCGCGCCCCGTCGAGATCGCGCTTTCCTATATCGACGGATGGGCTGACCAGAGCGGCTCCGCTTAGAAAATGGCGGCGCGATACGATGGGATCCCTGCCGTCCGCAGGCAGCAATTGCCGGTCGAAGCGGCGTGTGAGCAAGACGGCGCCCAGATGCGTCTCGGCCAACTGCAGCTCGGGCACGTTCAGGCCAATCGCGCGCGCCATCTGGAGATTGGCGTATTCGACCCGTTGCCGGTCATAGGTGTCTCCTCGCCGGGGGAATTTGGCGATCCACATTTCGCCCTGCGCGTCGCGCACGATAGTCTTGGGGCGCGCGCCCCCGATGTCCCACGAGCTGCCCAGCAGATCGCGGTACAGACCCTTGGGTTTGATGCCCTGGTCGATGTCCGCAAGCAGGTCGGCCAGCGACTCCACTTCCCGGATTTCCGGCAGCCGGTAGGTTTTGCGCATGTTGGGCGTGAGCAGGCGCGGACTGAAGAACAACGCTCCCACGCCCATGCCGCGGCCTTTCAGCAGCACCTGGTCTTCACTGATGCGGGCGCCGGTGTCGACCTGCATGACATTGCGCCCCCAGGCATCGGGAGCCGCGTCGAAGATCGCTCCCAGTGTCTCGTAGCGGCTGGTGGTTCGGAATGTGGTGCGCGAATCCGCGAGCGGCAGATTGAGCGGGTCGAGCGAAAAGGCGCGCGGATCGCGCACGTATGACTCGACATAGGTGAATTCCGCATAGAACGCATTCTCGCCCGCATCGTCCAGGGCGAGCACGCCGGCAAGGACGGCCTCGCCACGGATGTCGACATAGACGTACAACTCGCTTTCAACGGATTTGTGCTTGCGCGAGGCCATTGCGGCAGCCCTACAACCGGGTGGGATCGGCGCGGTGCAGCAGGCGCGCGCCGCCCCGGGCGCCGCGGGCAGGGCGGCGCAGAGCGTCCAGGCGCTTGCCCACCCCGTCCTGGTCGGGGTCGCCGAGCGCATGGAGCTGGGCCGAGTAGCCGTACTGGAGCAGCGCCTCGATGAACAGCGCGGCCGAGACGCCGCCGTCACCGCGCTCCAGCCTGGCGACCGTGCCTCGCGCCACGCCCAGGCGTTCGGCCAGCGCCGTTTCGGTTTCTCCCCGGCGCAGGCGGGCGGTGCGGATATTGGCGCCGACCTGGCGCAGGACGTCTTCCGCTTCGAAGGAGGGCTCGATCTTGCGTTTCATGACTCAATAATAGCGCGATACGACTATTAATGCCTGTTTATTAGTGCCCTCGCCCGGCCGCCACGCCATGGCAGCCAGAATCAATAATAGACCGCAAATCTATATTTTGATCTATTAAAAGATCAATACTTGAGCGCCGAGGCGGGCCGGGAAGGCTCTCCAGTGCCGGACGCCGGGCAGCCGCGGCTCTGCGCGCCCGGGCCGGGCCAGTCGTTTTCGTCATTCATGAAATTAAGAAAAAACTTGAATTGACGTAATTATTTGTAGTATTTGTATCAATGCTGCATTACCCGCGGATTTTCCCTGGCAGTTCCCACAGCAAGGACGGCATCCATGAGAAAAAATCTCCCGATCACCAACCAGGAATTCGTGCTGCACGACGATCAGTACCTGATCTCCAAAACCGACCTGAAAGGGCGCATTACCTATTGCAATCCGGCTTTCGTCGAAATCAGCGGCTTCAGCCGGGACGAGCTGCTGGGCAAGCCCCACAACATCGTCCGCCACCCTGACATGCCGCCCGAGGTGTTCGACGACATGTGGCGCACGCTGCAGGCGCGCAAGCCCTGGCTGGCGGTGGTCAAGAACCGCCACAAATCCGGCGGTTATTACTGGGTGCTGGCCAACGCCATGCCGGTCATCGAAAACGAGGAAGTCACGGGCTATGCCTCGGTGCGGGTCAAGGCCACCGAGGAGCAGATCCGCCAGGCCGACGCTTTCTACCGCGACATCGCGCAGGACAACCTGCGCGGTTATCGCCTGCAGGCCGGGCAGCGCGTGCCCGCCGGCTGGCGGCGCTGGCTGCATGCGGCGGCGTTTCCGTTCCGGCGCGGCATCGTGCCGGCGTATCTGCGGTATTCGGCGCTGACCTGTGCGCTGGCGGGAATTCCCGTTTACTTTTTGGCGCAGGGTTATCTGGATCAGGGCGGGGCTGCGCGGGCGCTGCAGATCGGGGCGGCGTACGCGGCAGTGTCGCTCTGTATCGTGCTGGGCGCGGCGGGGCTGGCCAGGCGGTTCACCCGGCAGCTGGCCGGCGCCGAGGAGGTGGCGCGGCAGATCGCGGCCGGCAACCTCATCAACGAAGTGGACGCCGACGCGCGCGGCGAGGTGCGCAACCTGTATTTCTATCTGGACATCATGCGCAAGAGCCTGACGAGCATCTCCACCGAGATCATCGGCCAGACCACGCGCCACGTGGAAACCATCGCCAAGCTGCACGCCGACAGCCAGGATCTGGCCGCCCGCACCAGCGAGCAGAGCGGCGCGCTGCAGGAAACCGCCGCCAGCGTCACGCAGCTGGCCTCGACCGTGGCCCGCAATTCCGAGAGCGCCGCGGCCGCGACCTCGCTGACGCAGGAAAGCCAGGCCGTCGCGGCCCGGGGCAGCGACATCGCCGGCCAGCTGGTGGAAACCATGCGCGGCATCGACGAAAGCGCGCGGCGCATTGCCGACATCGTGTCGGTGATCGAAGGGATCGCCTTCCAGACCAATATCCTCGCGCTGAATGCGGCGGTGGAGGCGGCGCGCGCCGGCGACCAGGGCAAGGGGTTCGCCGTGGTGGCGGGCGAGGTGCGCAGCCTGGCCCAGCGCACGACCCAGGCGGCCAAGGAAATCAAGCAGCTTATCGACGAATCGGTGGCGCGCATGTCGGCCGGCTCGTCGCAAGCCAACCTCACGGGCGACACCATGCAGGAGATCCTGCAGTCGGTGAACCGCGTCACGCATCTCATGGGAGAAATCGTTGCGGCTTCCGGCGAGCAGTCCAGCGGGGTGAGCGCGATCAGCTCCGCCGTCACCCGCATGGAAACCGTGGCGCGCATGAACAGCGCGCTGGTCGATGAATTGTCCGGCGTGGCGGAACACCTGGGCGGCGAGTCGGCGGCCATGTCGGATGTGATCGGCGTGTTCCGCACCCCGGCGGCCCGGCGCGTGGCCGCCACACCCCTGGCGTGCGCG
>NZ_LHSJ01000260.1:0-5558 GCF_001270295.1 Achromobacter sp. DMS1
TGTGCCGCGAGCCGGCGGCGCGCCGGCTGCTGCTGGAGGCCGCCTCCGAAGAGGTCGATCACCTGGTCTGGTGCAACCAGCGCCTGGCGGAGCTCGGCAGCCGGCCCAGCCTGCTCAATCCGCTGTGGTATGCCGGCTCGTTCGCGCTGGGCGTCATGGCGAGCTATGCGGGCGTTCCGCGCAACCTGGGCTTCATGGCCGAGACGGAACGGCAGGTCGAAGCCCATCTCGACGGCCACCTGCGCACCCTGCCGCCGCAGGACGAGCGTTCGCGGCAAATCGTGCGCCAGATGAAGGAAGACGAAGCCGGCCACCGCGCCAGCGCCGAGCGCGCGGGCGGGGTGCCGCTTTCCGCGCCCGTCAAGGCCGCCATGCGGGCGATGTCCAAAGTGATGACCACGACGGCCTACCGCATCTGAACGAGGCCGCCCTGCGCCAGGGCGGTGCGCGATTTTGCTGCAATGCGCAAAACCGTGCGGAAATCCTGCCGAAATGCACCGTTTCAGTGCGAAAACCGGGCCGGGATAACCCGAGAATGGCTAGGGTTAGTCCGAGCCGGGTTTTCCCGCTCGGCAAAAACCCTTTTTTGTAACAATCCAGCAACGATGCGGGTTTGCGAGCGTCGATTTCGGGCGTTGACGCAAAAAAGCAACGTTCCCGCCGCCCTCCAAAAAATCCCAAAATAATTCTTGCATCGCACAAAAAAACTCGGTACTATGCATCTCATCGGATGTCGAAACGCAGACGGCGCGGTGAACACCCCGTCAGGCGCAGCGAGCGAAACCGCTCCCGGCATGCCAAGGTTGTCTCCTCCACCCTCCTCCTTTGGTGGATTTAGCCCGAGATCGCAAGATCTCGGGCTTTTTTTTGCTTGGCCACGAGGCCGTCCCGATTTTTTCACGGGGCGCCGCCCCGAGGGCGCCTCCATCATTTTTCGCATGCGGGACAACCCGGGTTGGCTCTACAATCGTTGCATGAATCGGGTATTGCGATCTGGATGCGCGCCGGCCCCGCTCGGGGCGGCATGCCGTGAAGGCGGGGTGTTACGTTCTGTGCGGGTGAATTGCACTTCCTTATCGCTCCTATATATGGGCGTTACACCTGCCCTCGATAATGGCGAGCCTTGTCTCGATAGACCAACCTAAGGTGATACTGTGACCTGGCTGTATATCTGTGTGGTCGCGTTCATGGTGGGGGGACTCATCGTGGCGTCGGAGCGTTGGCATGGCGCTTTCACCGGCGATAGCGATCTCAACAAACCCCAGGCCAACCACTCGCGGGCGACGCCCCGCGTGGGCGGGCTGGCCGTGCTGGCCGGCACGTTGGCGGGCCTGCTGGTGCTCGGTCCCAGCAACATGACGCTCACCTGGCTCTGGCCCGCGCTGTTCGTCGCGGCGCTGCCCGTGTTCGTGGCCGGCCTGCTCGAAGACATCACCAAGGACATCGGCGCGAGCAAGCGCCTGCTGGCCGCTTTCGTGTCGGCCGCCATCGCGTGGTGGCTGCTGGGCGGCGTGAGCCGCGTGGGCATGGCGCCCGTCGATTACGTGCTGTCGTTCTGGCCGGTTTCGCTGGTGTTCACCATGTTCGCCGTGGGCGGCTGCACGCACGCGCTCAACATCGTGGACGGCATGAACGGCCTGGCGGGCATGATCGCCACCCTGATGGCGGTGTCCATCAGCCTGGTGGCCCTGCAGGTGGGCGACGTGCCCATCTTCCTGGTGGCGGCGGCGCTGGCCTCGGCCACGCTGGGCTTCCTGGTCTGGAACTTTCCGTTCGGGCGTGTGTTCCTGGGCGACGGCGGCGCGTATTTCCTGGGCTTCATGCTGGCCGAGCTGGCGGTGCTGCTGGTGGTGCGCAATCCGTCGGTGTCGCCGTTCTACGCGCTGGCCGTGCTGTTCTACCCGGTGTTCGAAACCGCTTTCTCGATCTGGCGGCGCCGCTTCAAGCGCGGCGTGCCTGTGGACCAGCCCGACGCGCTGCACCTGCATCAGCTCGTGTTCCGCCGCCTGGTGCGCGTCACGTTCAGCCGGGGCCGCCGCCACGCCGTGCCGGCCCTGTGCAACGCCATGGCCTCGCCCTACATGTGGGTGCTGGCGCTGATCGGCCTGGTGCCGGCCACCATCTGGTGGGACAACGCCTGGGCGCTGAGCGCCAGCCTGGTGGTCTTCGCCGCCGTGTATATCTGGCTGTACGCGCGCCTGGTGTCCTGGCGCCGGCCCGGCTGGCTGCTGCTGCCGTCCGTGCTTAGAACCCATTGATCCATTCGGGCCCGCCGGCGTGCGCCGCCGGGGCCCGCTTACCAATCACCCGACCAAGTCTAGATGCCGTGATCGTTTTGCGGTGAAGGGAGAGTTATGTTGCGTATTCAGGATGTGAAGCTGGCCGTCGTGGGCCTGGGCTACGTGGGCCTGCCGCTGGCCGTGGAGTTCGGCAAGAAGCGGCCGGTCATCGGTTTCGATATCAACACCCGCCGGATCGACGCCTTGAAGGCCGGCCACGACCATACGCTGGAAGTCAGCGACGAAGAGCTGGCCGAGGCCCGGCACCTGAGCTATACGGCCGACCGCCAGGAGCTGGCCAGGGCCAACGTGTACATCGTGACGGTGCCCACGCCCATCGACGAGTACAAGCAGCCGGACCTGACGCCGCTGGTCAGGGCCAGCGAGACGATCGGCGCGGTGCTCAAGCGCGGCGACATCGTCATCTACGAGTCCACGGTGTATCCGGGGGCCACCGAGGAAGACTGCGTGCCGGTGCTGGAGCGGGTGTCGGGGCTGAAGTTCAACCAGGATTTCTACGCGGGCTACAGTCCGGAGCGGATCAATCCGGGCGACAAGGCGCACCGGGTCAACACGATCAAGAAGGTGACCTCGGGCTCGACGCCGGAGGTGGCCGAGCTGGTGGACCGGCTGTACGGGGAGATCATCACGGCGGGCACGCACAAGGCGCCCAGCATCCGGGTGGCCGAGGCGGCCAAGGTGATCGAGAACACGCAGCGCGACGTGAACATTGCGCTGATCAACGAGCTGGCGCTGATTTTCAACAAGATGGGCATCGACACCGAGGCGGTGTTGCAGGCGGCCGGCACGAAGTGGAACTTTCTGCCGTTCCGTCCGGGCCTGGTGGGCGGCCACTGCATCGGGGTGGACCCGTACTACCTGACGCACAAGGCGCAGTCGATCGGTTATCACCCGGAGATCATTCTGGCGGGGCGTCGGCTGAACGATTCGATGGGCAGCTACGTGGTGTCGCAGCTGGTGAAGGCGATGACCAAGCGGCGCATTCACGTGCAGGGCGCGCGGGTGCTGGTGATGGGGCTGACGTTCAAGGAGAACTGCCCGGACCTGCGCAACACGCGGGTGGTGGACATTGTGCGCGAGCTGGGCGAGTACAACGTGGACGTGGACGTGTACGACCCGTGGGTGGACCCGCAGGAGGCGGTGCACGAGTACGGCATCACGCCGGTGAGCCAGCCGGCCCAGGGCAAGTACGACGCGGTGATCCTGGCGGTGGCGCACCACCAGTTCGCCGAGCTGGGCGCCGAGGGCATCCGCAAGCTGGGCAAGCCCGAGCACATCCTGTACGACCTCAAGTACGTGCTGCCGGCCTCGGCCTCGGACCTGCGGCTGTAAGGGGGGCGCACGCATGACGACCCGTTTCCAGACCGTCCTCGAAGAACTCTCGGCCACGCCGCGCAAGTGGCTGGTGACCGGCTGCGCCGGCTTCATCGGCTCCAACCTGCTCGAAACCCTGCTCAAGCTGAACCAGACCGTGGTGGGCCTGGACAATTTCGCCACCGGCCATCAGCGCAACCTGGACGAGGTGCAGGGCTCGGTGAGCCCCGAGCAGTGGGCCCGCTTCACCTTCATCGAAGGCGACATCCGCGATCTCGACGCCTGCCGCCGCGCGGCCGAGGGCGTGGATTTCGTGCTGCACCAGGCCGCCCTGGGCTCGGTGCCCCGCTCGCTGAAAGACCCGATCACCACCAACGAGGTGAACATCGGCGGTTTTCTCAACATGCTGGTGGCCGCGCGCGACGCCCAGGTGAAGTCCTTCGTCTACGCGGCGTCCAGCTCCACCTACGGCGACCATCCCGCGCTGCCCAAGGTCGAGGAGAACATCGGCAAGCCGCTGTCGCCCTATGCCGTAACCAAGTACGTGAACGAGCTGTACGCGGATGTGTTCGCGCGCTCCTACGGCTTCGAGAGCGTGGGCCTGCGGTATTTCAACGTGTTCGGCAAGCGCCAGGATCCCAATGGCGCCTATGCCGCCGTGATTCCCAAATGGACCGCGGCCATGATCCGCGGCGAAGACGTCACCATCAACGGCGACGGCGAGACCAGCCGCGACTTCTGCTTCGTGGAAAACGCAGTGCAGGCCAATCTGCTGGCCGCCATGGCGCCGCCGGAAGGCCGCAACCAGGTCTACAACGTGGCGGTCAGCGGCCGCAGCACGCTGAACCAGCTTTTCGACTTCCTGGTGCAGGCGCTGGGCAAGCAGGGCGTGCCGTACGGCAAGAAGCCGGTCTATGGCGAATTCCGCGCCGGCGACGTGCGCCATTCGCAGGCCGACGTGAGCAAAGCCGGCCGCCTGCTCGGCTACCAGCCGACGCACACCGTGCTGCAGGGTCTGGAAGTGGCCATGCCCTGGTATACGCAATTCCTGCGTTGATTTGAAAGCCCTCATCCGCAGATTCGGCGCCCTGCACCCGGACCACCTGCGCATATTCAAGGGCGCGTTCCGGGTGGCCGTGTTCCTGGTGCTGGGCAAGGCCGCCGGCGCCGTGAAGGAAATGGCGGTGGCCTACCGCTACGGCGTCAGCGACGCCGTGGACGCCTACCAGTTCACGATGACCATGGCCACCTGGCTGCCGGTCACCATCGTGGGCGTGCTGTCGGTGGTGCTCATCCCCGTGCTGGTGCGGCTGCGCCGCGCCGAAGCGGCCGAGCGCGAGCAGTTCATCCGCGAGCTGCAGGGCTGGGTCGCCGCCGCCGGCGTGGCCCTGGCCCTGATCACCTGGCTGGCGTGGCCCTACGTGCTGGGCTGGCTGGGGCAGGGACTGTCCGAGCGCGTGGGCCGCATGACCGGCGAGCTGCTCGTCGCGTTCGCGCCGGTATCCGCGCTGCTGCTCGTGGCGGGCATCAGCGCCGCGCGCCTGCGTTCCCACGAGCGGCACGTGAACACCCTGCTGGACAGCGTGCCCGCCGTGGCGACGCTGGCCTGGGTGATGCTGGCCGCCGGCGCCCAGGGCGTGGGGCCGCTGCTCTGGGGCACCCTGGTCGGTTATCTCATCCAGACCGCGTGGCTGGCCTGGCTCGCCGCGCGCGCCGACGGCGGTTTCTGGGGCGCGCCGCGGCTCACGCTGCGTTCGCCGCACTGGCCCGAGCTCATGAGCGCGGCCGGCGTCATGCTCATCGGCCAGGTGGCCATGAGCTTCGTCGGGCCGCTGGACCAGTACGCGGCCGCCCAACTGGGCTCCAACGCCAATGCCATGCTGGGTTACGCCAGCCGGCTGCTGTCCCTGCTGCTGGGCATCGGCGCCGTGTCGGTGGGGCGGG
>NZ_LHSJ01000260.1:5952-9911 GCF_001270295.1 Achromobacter sp. DMS1
CGGAGGCCCTCGTTGCCCGCCAGGTCGGCCAGCACGCCAGCCTCACCGTCTCGGAAACCGGATAGAAGCAGGTGCCCTTGGACGAGTACGTGGGCGTGAGGGTGACGTCGTCGCCGCGCTCGGCCCAGGCGTTGACCAGCGTGGCCGCCACGCGCTCGGCGCCGCCCGCATGCATGGAGCTGACCAGCATCAATATCTTCATGCCTCAACGGCCCCCGGCCGATCCTCCCTGATCCGCGCCGCCGCGGTAGCGGTCCAGCCACGCCTGCATCATGAGCACGCCCCACAGGTGGCTGTCCCAGTTGCGATGGCCCGAGCGGTGCTCGCGCCACTTGCGCAGGATGGGCTCGGGCTCGAACCATCCTTCCTGGCGCAGCCGGGCGGGGTCGAGCAGCGCGTCGGCCCATTCCCGCAGCGGGCCGCGCAGCCAGGCCGCCAGCGGCACCGCGAAGCCGCGCTTGGGCCGGTCGACCAGCGCCTGCGGCACATGGCGGTACAGCACCTGCCGCAGCAGCCATTTGCCCGTATTGCCGCGCACCTTGTAGCGGTGCGGCAGGCTCCAGGCGAATTCGTACACGCGGTGGTCGATGAGCGGCACGCGCGTCTCCAGGCTCACCGCCATGGCGGCGCGGTCGACCTTGACGAGTATGTCGTCGGGCAGGTAGGTGATGGTGTCCAGCTTCATCATGGACTCGAAGGTCGAGCCCTTCATGGTGCGCGCGAATTCCGAGGGCGGCTCGACGCCGCCCTTGACCACCTGCGCGGGATCCGACCAGTACGACACGAAGAGCCGGTAGAACTCTTCGCGCGAACCGGCCCGCATGAGCTCGCCCAGCTTGCCGACCTTGCCGCGCCAGGCGCCCCGGCCCGGCAGGTGCGTGGAAGCCGAGAGCAGCGCGCGCGCCGGATGGCGCAGCAGGCCGGGCACGCGGGAAATCTGGTCCCACCAGCGGTTGACGCGGAAATAGCGCGAATAGCCGCCGAACAGCTCGTCGCCGCCGTCGCCCGACAGCGCCACCGTGACGTGCTGGCGCGCCATGCGCGTGACCAGCGAGGTGGGAATCTGCGACGAATCCGCGAAGGGCTCGTCGTACATGTCCGCCAGCGTCGGCACCACGGCCAGCGCATCTTCGGCGGTGACGTACAGTTCGGTGTGGTCGGTGCCCAGGTGCGTGGCCACGGCCTTGGCGTGCTGCGCCTCGTCGTAGCCCTTCTCGTGAAAGCCGATGGCGAAGGTGCGCACCGGCTGCGCGCTCTGCGCCTGCATCAGCGCGACGATGGTGGAGGAATCGATGCCGCCCGACAGGAACGCGCCCAGCGCCACGTCCGACAGCATCTGGCCCGCCACCGAGCGCGACAGCACCTGCTCGAGCGCATCGGCGGCCTGCTCGTCGGAATCGAAGGACAGCAGCGACTGCGAGGCGGTATCGGCCTCGTCGCGCGCGGACCAGTAGGCGCGCGGCTGCGGCATGCGGCGGCTGCGCGTGTCGTCGGCGGTGAACTCCACCCAGCCTCCCGGCGGCAGCTTGGCGATGCCTTCGTAGATGGATTGCGGCGCCGGGATGTAGTTGTGCCGCATGAACGACGCCAGCGCATTGCGGTTCAGGTTGCGCCCGAAGCCGGGGATGGGCATCAGCCCCTTCAGCTCCGACGCGAACACCAGGTTGGCGCCCGAGTAGCCGTAATAGAGCGGCTTTTCGCCCATGCGGTCGCGCGCCAGCACGAGCTTGCGCGCCGCGCGGTCCCAGAGTGCGATGGCGAACATGCCCACGGCGGCCTGCAGCGTGCTCTCCACGCCCAGGGCGGTGAAGCCCGCCAGCAGCGTCTCGGTGTCGGAATGGCCGCGCCATGCCGGCGCCAGGCCCGACTTCTCGAGCTGCGAGCGGATATCCAGATGGTTGTAGATCTCGCCGTTGAACACCATGACGTAGCGGCCGCAGGCCGAGGTCATGGGCTGGTGGCCGGCCTCGGTGAGGTCCAGGATGGCCAGGCGCACGTGCGCCAGCGCGAGCCCGGCCTCGGGGTCTTCCCAGTAGCCGTTGCTGTCGGGGCCGCGATGGCGGATGCGGCGGCAGCTTTCAGAAAGCGCCTGTTCCTTGTTGGCCAGGGGGCCCCAAATTCCGACGATTCCACACATGATCGGGTTTTCTCGTTATCCGCGGCGCTGGAGCGCGCCGTCAAAAAGGTCCTGCCACAGCCGCAGCACGCGCGCGGCCGAAAAACGTTCGCGCACCGCCGTGGCCGCCTGCGCCATCGAGCTGGCGCGCGGCATCGTCGCGCATTATCGCGTCCAATGCCTGGCACAGGGCCGGCACGTCGCCGTTGGGCCGCACCAGCACGCCGTCTACGCCCGGCCGGATGATTTCGCGGGGCCCCGTGTCGCAGTCGAAGGCGACGGCGGCCAGGCCGCTCGCCATGGATTCGAGCAGCGTATTGGAAAGCCCCTCGAAGCGCGAGGTCAGCACGTAAAGGTCGGCGCTGCGGTACCAGTCGCCCACGTTGCCGGCGCGGCCGGGCATGCTCACGCGGGCCTCCAGCCCGGCCTGGGCAATGCGCGCCTGCAGGGCGGCGCGCTCGTCGCCCTCGCCCAGAATAACCAGATCCCAGTCGGGATGCGAAGGCGCGAGCCGCGCGTAGGCGTCGATGAGCAGATCGAACCCCTTGTCGGGATGCAGCCGCCCCACGGCCAGCAGGCGCTTGCGCTGCGGCGCGGCGGGCGGCGCGAGCCGGGGCTCGCCCTGCGGCAGCGGCCAGTGCACCGGATTGGGGATGACGGCCAGCCGCGAGCCCGGCACGTGCTTTTCCAGCCAGTCGGCGGTGCCGCGCGTGAGCGCCACCACCCGCGCGGCGCGTGGATAGGTCAGCCGGCGCAACCGCTGCCAGAAACCCGACAGCGTCTGTGACGGCGGATGCGTGTGCTCGGTGGCGATGACGCGGCAGCCCAGGCCCGCCGCCGCCAGCACCGCGAGAATGGAAGCCGTGGTCATCATGCCCAGCACGATGTCCGGGCGGAATTCGCGCAGCACCCGGCGCAGGGCGCGCACGCGGCGCGCGTTGGCCAACAGGCCGCGCAGGCCGCCGCCCTCGCCCCGCCGTGCCCAGCACCACCCGCCGCACGCGGGGATCCAAGCTGTAGGCGTCGTCCCGGGCGTCGGCCTGCGTCGCCACCATGACTTCGCGGCCCGCCTCGGCCCAGTGGGCGCTGAGGTCGGCCGGCACGCGCTCGGCCCCGCCGCCGTGCAGCGAATGGATGAAGATCAGCACCCGCAGGGGACGGGCGCCCGGAGCGGAAGGCGCGGACTGGGACATTCAGGCAGCCTCGTCTCGGGTTTCCCTGCGCCACACCGCCGCCAGGTAGCACAGATACGACAGCACATACATCAGGCTGGTGGCCAGCATGATACCCGCCGCGCCCATGCGCGGCGCCAGCACCATGTTGAGCACGGCCTTCAGCGCGAAATTGCCCACCGCGATGGCCGCCATGATGCGGTAGCGGTTCTGGCTGGCAAGCAATTGCACCAGGATCAGCACGCCGAAATAGAACGGCAACTGCAGCAGGCCCCAGCGCAGCACATGCGCCACGGCCTGGGTATTGGCGGCGGTGAAGGCGCCGCGTTCGAACAGCACGGAAACGCCCCACGGCGCCAGCACCCAGCCCACGGCCACCGCCGCCGCGCCCGCGCCCACCATGTATTTCATCGTGAACTCGCAACAGCCGCCCACGGACAAGTCGCAGGTGCGCCAGGCCATCCGCACCGCGGTGCACGTGGACGACATCATGAAAGTCATCGGCGCGTCGAGGAAGAACCACTCCATGGTGTACCCGGACGGCGCCTACTACGGCGGCAAGGCCACCGACGGCCGCTATAACGAGAACGACCCTGGCAAGGCGAAGGCGCTGCTCAAGGAGGCGGGCTACCAGAACGCGCCCATCGTGCTGCAGACCAACAACAACTACG
>NZ_LHSJ01000261.1:0-5556 GCF_001270295.1 Achromobacter sp. DMS1
CAGCTGCGCGAGGCCGAGCGCGCCGTGCGGCGCGTCATGATCGCCGGCGGCGGCAATATCGGCCTGCGCCTGGCGCGCCAGCTCGCCGAGGAAAACTACAGCGTGCGCATCATCGAGCGCGACCGGAAGCGCTGCGAATACCTCGCCACGCAGCTTCCGGACAGCGTGCTCGTCCTGCACGGCAGCGGCACCGACGAAAGCCTGCTGGAGCGCGAGAACATCGAGGACATGGACACCTGGCTCGCCCTCACCAGCGACGACGAGGACAACATCATGTCATCGCTGCTGGCCAAGCGCCTGGGCGCGCGCAAGGTGATCGCGCTCATCAACCGGCAGGCCTATGGCGAGCTCATGCAGGGCAGCCACATCGACATCGCCGTGTCGCCCTCGCAGGCCACCATGAGCGAGCTGCTGCGCCACGTGCGCCGCGGCGACGTGGCGGCCGTGCACCGCCTGCGCCAGGGCGTGGCGGAGGCGCTGGAAGCCATCGCCCACGGCGACCGCTCCACCTCGAAGGTGGTGGGCCGGCCCGTGGGAGAAATCCACTTGCCCAAGGGCGCCACCATTGGCGCCCTGGTGCGCGGCGAGGAAATCCTGCTGCCCGATGCCGACACCGTCGTCGAGTCCGACGACCACGTGATCGTCTTCGTGCCCTCGCGCAAGCAGATGCCGCGCGTGGAAAAACTGTTCCAGGTCTCGGCTTCGTTCTTCTGATGCGCGCCCCAGACCTCAACGCCGGGGCCGGCGCGGCCGGACGAGCATCATGAAGCGCGTGCTGGCCACCCTGCACATTCTCGGCCTGACCATGGTGATGTTCGCGCTCACCATGGTCATTCCGCTGGGCGTGGCGTACCTGGGCGAGGATGCCGCGCGCCAGGCCTTCCTGGAGGGCTTCCTGCTGTCGATCGGCATCGGCGCGGGCCTGGCCGCGCTTACCCGGCGCAATCGCAGCGAGCTGCGCGCCCGCGACGGTTTCGTGCTGGTGTCGGCGGTGTGGGCGGGGCTGCCGCTGCTGGCCGCGATCCCGCTGCTCATCTATTTTCGCCACGCCGGCCTGCCGCTGTCGTTCACCAGCGCCTATTTCGAGGCCATGTCCGGCCTCACCACCACCGGCGCCACCGTGCTGACCAATCTCGACGCGCTGCCGCCGTCCATCAACCTGTGGCGCGCCACCCTGATCTGGGTGGGCGGCATGGGCATCCTGGTGCTGGCCGTGGCCATTCTGCCGCTGCTGGGCGTGGGCGGCCACCAGGTGGTGCGGGCCGAGACGCCCGGCCCCATGAAAGACGAGAAGCTCACCCCGCGCATCGCCAGCACGGCCAAGGCGCTCTACGCGGTGTATTTCGCGTTTTCCATCCTCTGTTTCCTGGCCTACCGCGCCGTGGGGCTGCCGTGGTTCGACGCCTGGTGCCACATGGCCACCACCATGGGGCTGGGCGGCTTTTCCACCTGGGACGACGGCTTCGCCCACTTCGATTCCCCGGCGGTGGAGGCGGTGGCCATGGTGTTCATGCTGATCGCGGGCATCAACTTCGCCACCCATTTCAACGCCTTGCGCCAGCGCAGCGCCCGCGCGTACCTGCGCTGCCCCGAAGCCGTGCCCTACCTGGTCGTCGTGCTGGGCGTGGGGCTGGTGATCTCGGCATACCTGTACATCAAGGGGGTGTACACGGCGCCGCTGCAGGCCCTGCGCTACGGCATGTTCAACACGATCTCCATGGCCACCACCACAGGGTACGCCAACACCGATTTCGCCCAGTGGCCGCTCTTCGCGCCGCTCACCATGCTGCTGCTGTCGGGTTTCGCCACCTCGGCGGGGTCCACCGGCGGCGGCATCAAGATGATCCGCGCCATTCTCCTCATCAAGCAGGCGCGCAACGAGCTGGTCACCATGCTGCACCCGCACGCGGTGAGCCCGGTGCGCATCAACGGCCGGGCGGTGGAAGGCCGCACCATGTCGTCGGTGCTGGCGTTCATGCTGTTCTATGGTCTGTCCATCGCCGTGTTCACCAGCCTGCTGCTGCTGTCGGGGCTGGATCCCATCACCGCTTTTTCGGCCGTGTTCGCCAGCGTGAACAACACCGGTCCGGGCCTGGGCCCGGTCGGCCCCATGGGCAATTTCGCGGTGCTTTCGGATTTCCAGATCTGGGTGTGCACCTTCGCCATGCTGATCGGACGCCTGGAGCTGATGACGGTGCTGGTGCTGTTCACCCCTATCTTCTGGCGCAAATAGCGGCCGCCGGATCTGCCGCCATTCCCCCGGGATATCCCTAATCCGGGATATCCCGAACCCCTCTCCAGGCCCTGCCAGCGCTTGCTTTCCGGGAGCCGCCGGCCGCAATCCCCGTCAATCCTATGTTGTAAGTGCTTGCTTACCGGCTCTGTGCGGGTAAAACGGGATGCTTCCCGATGTTGCACACAAATGTCACGATTTACAATCGTTTTGCCATAAAGCTGCGGCTATCATGCACGCATAAGCAGCCGTCTAGTGCCCCCCGGGAAGCTGCCGGGCTTCAAGGTCGAACGGCGCAATCCCCCACCACAAATATCAAGGAGTCCGAGATGGAACACATCCCGTTCATTTCGTCGGCCCCCAACACCCTGGGCATCGAACTCGAACTGCAGCTCATCGATCCGCGCAGCTTCGACCTTGCCGCCGCTTCCGATGAGCTCCTGGCCCAGATGGCCAACCATCCCATCGCCGACCGCGTCAAACCCGAGATCACGCGGTCCATGATCGAACTGAATTCCTCGGTGCACGAGCACCCCATGGGCCTGCTGGCCGAAATGCGCGAGATGCGCGACGCGCTGGTCGAGGCCGCTGACGCCGTGGGGGTCTCTGTCGCCGGCGGCGGCGCGCACCCCTTCATGCGCTGGCAGGAGCGCTCCATTTCGGACACGCCGCGATTCCAGTACCTGGCCGAAATGTATGGTTACCTGGCGCGTCAATTTACGGTGTTCGGCCAGCACATTCACCTGGGCGTGAAGACCGGCGATGAGGCCATCGGCCTGCTGCGCCGCCTGTCGCCCTATGTTCCGCACTTCATCGCCCTGTCGGCCTCCTCGCCGTACTGCGAAGGCGTGGACACCCTGTTCTCGTGCTCGCGCCTGAACGCGGTCAACAGCTTTCCCCTGGCTGGCCACCTGCCGCCCGAAGTCAAGGACTGGTACCAGTTCGAGGCGCATCTGTCGCAGCTGCGCGCGTTCGGCCTGGCCGAGAGCATCAAGGACCTGTACTGGGATATCCGGCCCAAGCCCGAATATGGCACGGTGGAAATCCGCGTGTGCGACACCCCCCTGACCGTGGAGCGGGCCTGCCAGATCGCGGCCTTCGCCCAGGCCCTCTCGGTGCTGCTGCTGCGCGAAGACGAGCCTTCCGACGGGGCCTGGCTGTCCTACCGCAGCAACCATTTCCAGGCCTGCCGTTTCGGCCTGCAAGGCAGCTACGTCACGCCGGACGGCCAGCGCGTGCGCCTCATCGACCACCTGCGGGCCCTGTTCCAGCGCCTGATGCCGGTGGCCCAGGAGCTCGGCACGGCCGACATGATCGCCGCGCTGCGCGACGAGGCCATCCGCAGCGGCAACGACTCCCGCTGGCTGCGCAACCAGTTCCATCGCCTGCGCGAGCTGCCACTGGTGGTGGAAAGCATGACCCAGACCTTCCGCGGCGAGGCTTGCGCCACCGCGCCCGCGCCCGAACCCACCGCCGTGCTGCGCCGGCGCATCCGCGCCACTTCCGAGCCCATGCACGTTGCCGTGCAGCCGCTGTCGGAGCCCGGGGTGGAGCCCCTGCCCGAGCACCTGCACTGACCCGCCCGGGACAGGTCAGGGCGCGGCGCCCTGCCTGCGGCCGCCGATGGCGCTGACGGACAGGCGGGTTTCCCCGGCCCCGGTCCGATGCGCCGCGGCGCGCCAGGCGTGTCCGTAAGCCACCTCTATCGAAAGCCGTATCAGGCCGTCTTCGCCCCGCTGCGCTTCCAGGGCTGCGCACAGCCGCTCGCGCCAGCGCCTGCCGGCCAAGCCCGCCCGGCGGCCTTCGGCCGGATTGCCGCCCAGCGCGCGCACGTCCGCCAGCAGCTTGTCGGGGCCGCGGTAGGTGAGGGTCAGTATTTCCTGGTCCATGACCGGATCGGCAAAGCCGTTCTCCACCAGCAGATCGCCGAAATCGTGCATGTCCACGAACGAGGGCGTGGCCGTGCGCAGGCCGGCGTCGTCCAGCGCCTGCCGCAGCTCGCGCAGCGTGGCGGGCCCCAGACAGGAGAACATCGCCAGTCCGCCCACCTTGAGCACGCGCCGCCATTCGGCCAGCACGGCGTGCGGTTCGCGGTGCCAGTGCAGCGCCAGGTTCGACCACACCAAGTCCAGCGACTCGGGGGGCAGTCCGCTGGCCGCCAGGTCGGCGTTCAGGAAAGCCGGCCCGGCCGGGCCGCGACGGGCGAGCCTGCCGATCCAGGCGCCCAGGCCGCCGGCCGCATGGCGCTTGCGCGCGATCGCCAGTAGCGGCTCGCAGTTGTCCAGCCCGGTATAGGCGGCCTCGGGATAGCGCTCCCGCAGCAGGGCCAGGTTGTCGCCCGCCCCGCAGCCGGCGTCCAGCATGGCGGCCGGCCGCAGGCGGATATAGCGCAGCCGCCCCAGCATGCGCCGGGCCACTTCCCCATAGAGGAACTGGGCCTCGGACAGGTCGCCGCGGCGGGCGAACTGGCGCGGCACGTCGGCGCTGACGATGGGCAGGGAAGGCGGGGGGGGAGGTTTCTGGCAGGGACATTGGGATCGCGCCCGTGCTGGCGGCGCGGGGCGGAGCATGATTACATGAAGCGATGTCCGACATTATTGCGCATACGGGCTCAGCCTTCCGATTGACCCTGCGCCGCGCGGGGCGATCGCTGCTGGCCCGCATCGGCTGCGACTGCCCGCTATGCGGCGCGCGCGTCGCGGGGGCGCGGCTGTGCGCCGGGTGCGAGTCCGATATCGCCGGGTCCATGGCCGATCCGGCGGTTCCGCGCTGCCCGCGCTGCGCCCTGCGCCTCAGGCACGGCCACTGCGCGGCCTGCCTGGCGGGCGCGCCGCCGTTCTCGCGCTGCGTGGCGGCGTTCGATTACGAGCCGCCCGCCGACATCCTGGTCCATATGCTCAAGTCCGGGCTGCGGCTGAGCATGGCCCCCGTGCTGGCGGGCATGATGGCGCGCGCCTGCGCGCGACAGGGATTGGTTCTGCCCGCGGGCGCGGTGCTGGTGCCGGTGCCGGCCGGCCGCGCCTCGCTGCGCCGGCGCGGCATGAATCCCGCGGCCGAGATCGCCCGCGCCCTGGCCGGCGAGCTGGATATCCCGCTGGCGCGCGCCGTGCTGGCGCGCCGCCGCGAAACGCCGCGCCAAGCCACGCTGGACCGCCGGGCCCGCCGCCGCGCGGCGCAGGGGCTGTACGTCTGCCGCGAGCCCCTGGCGGGCCGGCACGCGGTACTGGTGGACGACGTCATGACGACCGGCAGCACCGTGCGTGCCGCCGCCCAGGCGCTCATCGCCGGCGGCGCGCAGGACGTAACGGTGCTGGTGGCGGCGC
>NZ_LHSJ01000262.1:0-5525 GCF_001270295.1 Achromobacter sp. DMS1
CCCGCCCGGCCGCCGCCTCTCCCTCCCGCGGCCCGCTGCGCGCCGCTTTCGACGGAACCCTGGCATGAGCGTTTCAGATTCCCGAGCCCCGCGGCAGGACGCGCAAGCGCCGCTGCTGGAGGTGCGCGACCTCAAGAAGCATTACCCGGCAGCGCGCGGCCTGTTCCGGCGCGCCCAGCGCGTCATCCAGGCGGTGGACGGCGTGTCGTTCTCGGTTGCGCGAGGCGAAACCCTGGCCCTGGTGGGCGAGTCGGGCTGCGGCAAGACCACGACAGGCAAAGCGGTGCTGCGCCTGATCCAGCCCACGTCGGGGTCGGTGCGCCTCGACGGCGAGGAGCTGCTCGACCTGCCGCCCGAACGCATGCGCGAGTACCGGCGCCACATGCAGATCATTTTCCAGGATCCGTATGCGTCGCTGAATCCGCGCATGACCGCTGGCGAGATCGTGGGCGAGCCGCTGCGCAATTTTCCGGCGGCCGGCGGGCGTCCTCGCCAGCAAGAGCTGGCCTGGCTGTTTTCCAAGGTGGGCCTGCGTCCGGAGGCCATGCGCAAGTATCCCCATGAATTCTCCGGCGGGCAGCGCCAGCGGCTCGGCATCGCCCGGGCGCTGGCGCTGCGCCCCAGACTCATCGTGTGCGACGAGCCGGTGTCGGCGCTGGACGTATCGGTGCAGGCGCAGGTCATCAACCTGCTGATGGACCTGCAGCAGGAAATGGGCATTGCCTACCTGTTCGTGGCGCATGATCTGGCGGTGGTGCGGCACATCAGCCACCGGGTGGCGGTGATGTACCTGGGCCGCATCGTGGAGGTGGCCGACCGCGACACGCTGTTCTCCCGGCCGCTGCATCCCTACACCGAGATCCTGCTGTCGGCCGCGCCCGTGCCCGATCCGCACCGGCCTGCGCAGCGCAAGCTGCTGCCCGGCGATCCGCCCAGCCCGGCCAATCCGCCTTCGGGTTGCCGGTTCCACACGCGCTGTCCGCTGGCCCAGCCGGTCTGCCGCGAACGGCAGCCGGCGCTGACCGAGCGGCCGGGGGGGCCGGGCGCCACGCCCGGCACGCAATGGGTCGCCTGTCATTTCCGTTGAGCCGGCGCGCCGCGGCGGCGGAACGGGCCGTGTACGAACAGGGCATGGAAGCCCTGCAGGCGGGGATGGCGGCCGGGCTGTATTCGTCGCAGGATCTGGTGCGCGCATACCGGGCGCGCCGCGGGCCGGCTGCGCGGGCCGCTGCATGGCATTCCCTTGCTGGTCAAGGACAACTTCGACGTGGCGGGCCTGCCCCTGCCGGCCGGGGCGCTGGCGCTGGCCACGCTGCGGGCGGAGCGCGACGCCGCCGTGGTGCGCCGCCTGCGGGAGGCGGGGGCGGTGATCCTGGGCAAGACCGCCATGCACGAGCTGGCATGCGGCATCACCAATGTTTCTTCGCTCACCGGGCTGAGCCGCAATCCCTACGACATCCGGCGCGCGCCGGGCGGCTCCAGCGGCGGCTCGGGCGCGGCGGCGGCCGCCCCCGACCGGGTGCTGCCAGGTGCGGCTGGAAGGCGGCGCGGGGCGTGCTGGCGCTGCCTTCTCCAGGGCGGGGGAACACGCCTTAGCCTGGCCGCCCGCTTTCAGAAAAATCACGTTTCCGCGTCCATCGCGTCCCATACCGCCGCCCATGCCGCTTTCTTACTTTCCCGCAGGCGGCCGGCCCGCCGCCGCCTTTCCGGCGGCATGCGCCGCCGGTCCGCGCAACCCATGCGGAGAAAAGCGGGAATGTTCAAACTGCGTTATGCGCTCAAGCGGGCGCTGTTCAAATTGTCGCCGGCGTTGGCCGAACGTTGCGATATCGATTTCCGGCTGCGCGCCCCGAATCGCGATTTCCTCGAGCAGCAGATCTTCGGCCGCCTCAACGAGCTGGCGCGCGAGCTGCCCGACGGGCTGCGGTGCCTGTTCGTGGGCCTGGACAAGCACAACTGGCACTATCCGCGCCTGCTGCCCTGGGTGGATTTCCACACGCTGGATTGCAACCCGCACATGGCCGTGTACGGTCGCGCGGGCAGGCATTGGGTGGGCAGCGCACTGGAGATGTCCGCGCATTACGGCAGGGCGGCGTTCGATGCGCTGATCGCCAACGGGATCATCGGTTTCGGCATCGATACCGAGGCGGATTTCCTGCGCCTGCTGGACGAGTGCCACGCGGTGCTCAAGCCTGGCGGCCTGCTGGTGCTGGGCTACAACGACTTTCCCGAACGGTTCGGGTTCCCGGTGGACCCGCTGGCGGGCGGCCTGTTCGAGGAAGCGCCGCCGGGCATCGCGGGCGTGCAAGGGGCGCGGCATCCGGTCGATGATTCTTTCCGCCACTTGTACGTGTTCTTGAGGCGGCGTCCGGGCTGAGGCGGGCGGTTCAGGCGGTTTCGGGCGGGGCGGCCGAGGCGCCTGGAGTGCCGTGGCGGGCCAGGGCGCCGGCCACGAAGCCCGTGCGTTTCATGTCCTCGACGAAGGCGGCCAGCCACGCGGCGGCCCGGCCGCCGCGGCGCTTGGGCAGGCCCATGGCCTGGCGGATCAGCATGAAATGGCCGTCCAGCAGGCGCAGCCCGCCCAGGCGGCGGGCGTCGGCTTCCAGTTGCTGCCGCACGCCGGCGGCGACTTCCATGTTTTCGCCCAGGAAGGTGTCCACCACGGCCGGCGAGGAGGGCGCGCGGAAGATTTCCGCCTGCTTGATTTCGCGGGTGAGGTACAGGTCGTAGGCGCTGCCCTTGCCGACCACGATGCGCTGGCCGGCGCGGTCCACGTCTTCCATGCGGGCGATGGGGGAGTCCTGGCGCACCAGGTAGGCGCCTTCGATGATGACGTAGGGCGCGGTGAAGGCGATCTGCTCGCCGCGTTTGGGGTCGATGGCGAAGAAGCCCACGTCGGCCTGCCCGGCGGCGACGGCGTTGACCGAGTCGCCGGCGGTCTTGAATACCGCCAGTTCCAGTTCCAGGCCCAGGCGCCGGGCGAGTTCGCCGGCGAGGTCCACCGACACGCCGCGAGGCTGGCCGGTGGCCGGATCGGTGCCGGCGAGTATGGGATTGCCCAGGTTGATGGAAGCGCGCAGGGCGCCGGTGGGGGCGAAGGCGGCAAGCAGGTCGGAATCGGGCGTCATGGCTGCGGCAGCGGCGGAAGGAAGTCGGAGACGCCCAAGCATAGCGGCTCGCCGCGGCGGCCGCTACGGAACTTTGCGCAGCACGTAATGCGGCGCGAGCGCTCCGGTGGGACGGGTGCCGTCGCGGTACAGCAGGGTGACCTGGTTTTCGCCGACGAAATAGCGCTGGCTGTCTCCGGCCGCGTCCAGGCGGATGGTGCCGCCGTCCGATTCCCAGTTGAAGGTGCCGGTGACGGTTTCGGGCCGGGGTTCGCGGTCCAGGTACTGGGTCTGCTTTTCGTAGCGGCCGTCCTGCATCAGCGTGAGCCGCACGCGGATGCCGGGGCAGTCGGCGCAGGGCAGGGTGCCTTCGTAGCTGCCCTGCCAGTCCAGCGCGTCGCGCGAGGTGTGGCGGTCGGCGGGCGTGGCGCGGGCGTCCGGCGGCTGCGTGGGGGCGCAGCCGGCGATCAGGACAAGGCTCAGGGCGCAGGTCAAGGCGGTTTTCGGCATCATGGCGAGCTCCTGTTGGCAAAACGCCGTTCACGATACGGAGTTGGGCGCGGGGGAGCTGAAACCGAATGTAAAGCCGTGCCGCGCGCGGCTGCGCTACGCTATGCCCCCGGCCTTGCGGGCCGCGCATGGAGTCTCTCTCATGAGCGCATCGAATCGCAAAGCGCATCATTACCGCGTCGCCGTCCGGTGGACCGGCAACACGGGAGCGGGCACGGCTTCCTACGGAGCCTATTCCCGCAACCATGAGATCCGGGCGCCGGGCAAGCCGGCGATACCGGGCTCGTCCGATCCGGCTTTTCGCGGCGACCCCGCGCGCTGGAATCCGGAAGAACTGCTGGCGGCGTCGCTGTCGGCCTGCCACAAGCTCTGGTACCTGCACCTGTGCGCGCAGGCCGGCATCGTGGTGGAGTCGTACCAGGACGAGGCCGAGGGCGTCATGACCGAAAACGCGGAGGGCGGGGGCGCGTTCGCCAGCGTGACGCTGCGGCCGGACGTGCGCATCCGCCAGGGCGACGATGCGGCGCTGGCCGCCGCGTTGCACGAGCGCGCGCATCATCTGTGCTTCATCGCGAACTCGGTGAATTTTCCGGTGCGCTGCGAGCCGCGCATCTCGCAGGCGGGCTGAGACGGGCGCCGCTTCGGGGAGGACGCTTTCCGGCGGCCACGCGCGCGATGGCGTAGACTGGCCGTCTTCCTTCTCTTTCGCGCCGCTGCCGCTACGCCCGTCATGGATCCCGAACTGCTCAATCTGCTGGTCACCCGCAGCATGCCTTTCGGCAAGTACGAAGGGCGGCTGATCGCGGACTTGCCGGGCCCGTACCTGGCCTGGTTCGCCCGCAAGGGGTTTCCGCCGGGCGAGCTGGGACGGCTGCTGGCGCTCATGCACGAGCTCGACCACAACGGTCTGCGGGGCCTGCTCGCCCCGCTGCGCACCTCCGCGCCCGAGCGGCACGGCCGGGGCGGCCCAGGCTGAGGCGCCCCGCAGCCTTCGGGAAACCGGGAGAAACAAATCCGTTCTTCCATGTATCGTCTTGGCACCGCCAGCGCGCGGACGGGGCGATACGATAGGCCGGCACGCGCGGACCCTGGACCCGGTTTCGATTCCGGCTCCGCGCATCGAACCGAGGCCGTTATGAAGAAATCCCTCTGCAAATCCCTCATCGCGTCCGCCGCGCTGTGCGCGGCTGGACTGGCGCAGGCGCAGAACGCCGCGCCGCCCGCCACCCAGGAATACCAGTATCCCAGCACGCGCTCGCCCGACGGCAGCCAGTCGCCGCCGTCCACCTTGCGCATTACCGTGACGCCCGGGGCGGGTTCGGCGCCCGCGCCTGTGCGCGACACGCCCGAAAGCCTGGCGGAGTATCAGCGCTGCCGCGAGGTGTCGGACCGGGCCGCGGTGTCCAACGCGCAGATGCAGGCGGGCGTGGCCCAGTGCCTGCAGGCATTGCAGCAGCGCCGCCAGCAGCAATAAGGGGCCGCTCGGCGGCGCGCTTGTGGCCGCGGCGGAGGGTGGTAATAATATTCACTTTCATTTACCTGCCCGATGCTTCCCGTCGTGAACGCCGCCCGCCTCCAGCCCGACTGGACCGTATCGTCCGCCGCGCCCGTACTGTCGCTGGCGGGCGGCACGTTGCGCGCCACGGATGGCCGGCCCGTGACCGAGGCGCTGGAGCCGGGGCTGAAGGTGGTGCTGGTGCTCGACGGCGAATTGCGCTATCAGGTGCGCGGCGGCCCCGCGGCCCAGGTCAGCGGGCCTTTGCTGCACGTGAGCCTGTGCCGCGATTCGCTGTCCATGGATCATGAGTTCGACGCCCGCGGCGCGCTGCGCTTCGTGTCCCTGCGCACGCCCCTGGCGCAGCTGCGCCAGGGCTTTGCGCTGGAGCCGGACGAGATAGCCGGGTGGCT
>NZ_LHSJ01000263.1:0-5511 GCF_001270295.1 Achromobacter sp. DMS1
ACCCTGGCGCAGAACATGCGGCGCAAGACGCGCCGGCGCAAAACGCGCCGGCCTCGCAGGCGCCGCTGCCCCATGCAGGCGGTGCCCAATCCCACCGACCAGCAACTGCAGCGCTTCGCCTCGGCTTCGCAGAAGGTGGCCGGCGTGGTGGACGAATACCGGCCCAAGGTCGAAGCCGCCAAGACCGACGACGCCAAGCAGAAGATCGTGCAGGAGGCCGACGCCAAGATGGTGAAGCTGGTGCGGGCCGACGGCCTGTCGGTGGAGGAGTTCAACGGCATCAGCCGGGCGGTGGAACAGAATCCGCAGCTCAAGCAGCGCGTCATCGACCTGAGCAGGCGCGGCGCCGCACCGCGCTAGGGGCCGGCGCGCACCGGGCGCGAGCCGGGCCGGGCTCCCCCGGCGCCGTCGCGCATACAGGGTCGCGGCGTTATGCTGTTGCGGCGCATCAGCCCCTCAATCCATCACGGGAGTCCCTGTATCGTGACCGCGGAACGCATTCTTTACGACCTTGCCGGCGCCGACGAATCGCTGCGCTTCAGCCCGCATTGCTGGAAAACGCGCATGGCGCTGGCCCACAAGGGCCTGGCCGTGCGCACCGTGCCCTGGCGCTTCACCGAGAAGGAAGCCATTGCCTTCTCGGAGCAGAAGCTGGTGCCGGTGCTGGTGGACGGCGACACCACGGTGAGCGATTCCTGGCGCATCGCCTGCCATCTCGAAGACCGCTACCCCGACCGCCCCTCTCTCTTCGGTGGCGCCATCGGCCGCGGCGTGTCGCGTTTCGCGAACGGCTGGGCCGACGCCACGCTGGTGCCCATCCTGGCGCGCCTGCTGCTGCCCTCCATCCACGCGCTGATCCACGAAAAAGACAAGGACTATTTCCGCGCCACGCGCGAAAAGCGCTTCGGCCCGCTGGAAGAGCTGCCGCCCGGCTACGAGGCGCAGATCGGGCTGTTCCGCCAGGCCCTGCAGCCGCTGCGCCAGACGCTGGAGCGCCAGCCCTACCTGGCCGGCGACCAGCCCGCCTACGCGGACTATGCCGTCTTCGGCATGTTCATGTGGGCGCGCTGCACCAGCGCGCACGCCCTGCTCGACGAAGGCGACGCGGTGTACGCATGGCGCGAGCGCCTGCTGGACGCCTTCGACGGCCTGGCGCGCCGTGCGCCCATGATCAGGTCTTGAGGCGGTAGCCGGTCTTGAAGATCCAGCGCACCACGAACATGCACAGCGCCAGGAAGGCCAGCGTCATGCCCACGCTCACGCCCAGGCTGACGTCGGCCACGCCATAGAAGGACCAGCGGAGCCCGCTCACCAGGTAGACCACCGGATTGAACAGCGTGGCGGTCTGCCAGAAGGGCGGCAGCATCTTGATGGAATAGAAGGTGCCGCCCAGGAAGGTAAGCGGGGTGATGATCATGAGCGGGATGATCTGCAGCTTCTCGAAGCCGTCGGCCCAGATCCCGATGATGAATCCGAACAGGCTGAATGTGATCGAGGTCAGCACCAGGAAGCCGATCATCGCCAGCGGATGCGCGATGCCGAACGGCACGAACAGGCGCGCCGTCGCCAGCATGATGAGCCCCAGGATGATGGACTTGCTGGCTGCCGCTCCCACGTAGCCCATCACGATCTCCAGATATGAGATGGGCGCGGAATGGATTTCGTAGATGGTGCCCTGGAAGCGCGGCATGTAGATGCCGAACGAGGCGTTGGCCACGCTCTGCGTGAGCAGCGACAGCATGATCATGCCGGGCACGATGAAAGCGCCGTAGCTCACGCCGTCGATCTGCACCATGTGCGAGCCGATGGCCGAGCCGAACACCACGAAATACAGCGAGGTGGAAATGACGGGCGAGGCCACGCTCTGCATCAGCGTGCGCCAGGCGCGGGCCATCTCGAAGCGGTAGATGGCGCGGATAGCGTAGAAGTTCATGATGACTGGTGCACCAGGCTGACGAAAATCTCCTCCAGCGAGCTTTCGGAGGTGTGGAGGTCGGTGAATTCAATGCCCAGCTCGTTGAGCTGGCGCAGCAGCCGGGAGATGGCCGCCCCGCCCTGCTCGTCGTAGGTGTAGACCAGCTTGCGGCCCTCCTCGCCCAGCTCCAGCGCGTAGGCGGCCAGCGCCTCGGGCACGGCGGGCAGCGCCGACTTGAGCGTAAGCGCGAGCTGGCGCTTGCCCAGCTTCTTCATGAGGGCGTGCTTTTCCTCAACCAGGATGATCTCGCCCTTGCGGATCACGCCGATGCGGTCGGCCATCTCCTGCGCTTCCTCGATGTAGTGCGTGGTGAGGATGATGGTGACCCCGCTTTCGCGCAGCCGGCGCACCATGTCCCACATGCCGCGCCTGAGCTCCACGTCGACCCCCGCGGTGGGTTCGTCCAGGAACAGGATCTTGGGCTCGTGCGACAGCGCCTTGGCGATCATGACGCGGCGCTTCATGCCGCCCGACAGGGCCATGATGCGGCTGTCTTTCTTGTCCCAGAGCGACAGCTCGCGCAGCACCTTCTCCACGTAGGCATGGTCGGTCGGCTTGCCGAAGAGGCCGCGGCTGAAGTTCACCGTGCTCCAGACGCTTTCGAAGGCGTCGGTGGAGATTTCCTGCGGCACCAGCCCGATGGCCGAGCGCGCCGCGCGGTAATCCGCGACGATGTCGTGGCCGTCGGCCCATACCCTGCCCTCGGTGGGGTTGACGATGCCGCAGATGATGCTGATGAGCGTGGTCTTGCCCGCCCCGTTGGGTCCTAGCAGCGCGAAAATCTCGCCGCGCCGGATCTCCAGGTTTACGTTCCTGAGGGCCTGGAATCCCGACGCGTAGCGCTTGGACAGCCCCTGCACTGATATAACCGGCTGCACTGAAGCCCCCGCGAAAATGGAGAGCGGGTCATTTTACCGGCCATGCGCCGCTGTTTATCCGTACAGGAGGAACAGCGTGTTCGGCCTGCCGGCCCAATGGCCGGCGGCGGGCCGTTTCAGCGTCCCCAGCGCAGCACCAGCGGATCCAGCTCGCGCGCGGCGTCGAGCAGGCCGTCCCGCACCTCGGGGCGCATGGGCGGAAACGGATGGCGGCCGGCCTCGCAGGCGATGACGCCGCCGGCTTTCATGAGCGCCTTGGCCGTCAGGATGCCGCCCTGCCGGTTTTCGTAGTTGATGTGCGCGCAGCCAGCGCTCGTAGCGGCGGCAGGCCTCGTCGCGCTCGCCCGCCCGGTGGGCCTCGATAATGGGGCGTATGCCGTCGGCGAAGCCGCCGCCGGTCATGGAGCCGGTGCGCCCGCGTCCAGGTCGGGCAGCAGCGTGATGCCTTCTTCTCCGTCCCACGGACCCTCGACCGCGCCGCCGCCCAGCGCGATCAGGTCGCGCAGCTTGGACGCCGCGCCCGCCGTTTCGATCTTGAAGTACGACACCTGGGCAATCTCGCGCGCCATGCGCGCCAGCAGGGCCGCCGGCAGTGGCGTGCCGCTGACGGGCGCGTCCTGGATCATGATGGGAATATCCAGCGCGTCGGACACGCGCTGGAAGAATTCCACGATCTGCGGCTCCGGCACGCGCAGGGTGGCGCCATGATACGGCGGCATGATCATCACCATTGCCGCGCCCATGTCCTGCGCGCGGCGGCTGCGCGCGGCGCAGACGCGCGTGCTGAAGTGCGTGGTGGTGACGATGACGGGAACCCGCCCCGCCACGTGCTCCAGGATCAGCCGCGTGAGCGTCTCGCGCTCGTCGTCGGCCAGCACGAACTGCTCGGAAAAATTGGCCAGGATGCACAGCCCGTCCACCCCGCAGTCGATCATGAAGTCCACCGCACGCTTCTGGCTCGCCAGGTCCAGCTCGCCGGACTCGGTGAAGGGCGTGGGAACCACCGGGAAAATGCCGCGGTACCGCGGCGCTTGCGTGAGGCTCATGGCGCTACTCGATGATGTTGAATTGGTCGAGGTATTCGGTCTTGAGGGTCAGGCCCAGGCCCGGCCTGTCGTCTTCCAGGTCGATGAAGCCTTCGCGGGCCACGGGCTCGCCGTCGAAAATGTAGTAGAACAGCTCGTTGCCCACTTCCACGTCGAACATGGGGAAGTACTCGCTCATGGGCGAGGCCAGCGTGCTCATGGTGAGGTGGTAGTTGTGCATCTGGCCCGCGTGCGGCACCACCGGCACGCTGTGGGCCTCGCACAGCGCATTGATCTTGTGCGCCGCGGTGATGCCGCCCACGCGGTTGGTGTCGTACTGCACCACCGACACCGCCTTGCGGTCGAGCAACTGCTTGAAGCCCAGCAGCGAGAACTCGTGCTCGCCGCCCGAGATCGGAATCGACCCCAGCCGGTTGAGTTCGGCATAGCCGTCGATGTCGTCGGCGATCACCGGCTCTTCCAGCCAGCGCGGCTCGAACTTCTCCAGCTTGGGCAGCATGCGCCGGGCATAGTCCACGTTCCAGCCCATGTAGCACTCCAGCATGAGGTCGGTGTCGTAGCCGATGACCTCGCGCACCGCCTCCACCGATTTCAGGTTTTCCACAACGCCCTTCTGCAGGTGCGCGGGCCCGTAGCCGAAGCGCATCTTGAAGGCGGTGAACCCCTGGTCCAGATAGGTCTGCGCCTCTTGCTGCATGGCTTTCAGGTCGGTGCGGTAGAGCTTGGAGTAATAGCAGGGAATCTTCTCCTTGGTGCGCCCGCCCAGCAGCTTGAACACCGGCTTGCCCACGGACTTGCCCAGGATGTCCCAGATGGCGAGGTCCACCGCCGAGATGGCGGCCATGGTCACGCCCTTGCGGCCCCAGGCGTGCGTGGCGCGGTACATGCGCTGCCAGAGGTACTCGTAGTCCCAGGGATCGTGGCCGATGACCAGGGGCGCCAGGTACTGGTCGATGACGGCCTTGGCCACGCGCGGCGCCAGGGCGACGTTGCCCAGGCCCACGATGCCGTCGTCGGTTTCCATTTCCACCACCGTCCAGCCGTGGAAACGGAAGGTGCTCATGGTTTCCTGCGGCGAATACAGCAGGTCCATGGCGTTGGAGCAGAAATTGCCTTGCGGCGGCACGGTCTTGGTCCGCGATGATCGGGAAATTGACCCGGGTCGACTGCGTGTCGTTGATGTCGTCGATCCACTTGGTGTGCGAATCCACGTCGTCCACCGACAGCGCCAGCACCTTCACGTTGCGTTTGGCGAATTCGTCGGCCAGCTTGGCCGTGTAACCCAGCTCCGTCGTGCAGACCGGCGTGAAATCGGCCGGATGCGAGAACAGCACGCCCCAGCTATTACCCAGGTACTCATGAAAGCGGATGGGACCGATCGAGGACTCTTGTTCGAAATCGGGGGCGGTATCGCCCAGGCGTAGATGACTCATGATGTCTCCTGCAATGCGGGTTCGGTAGGGAAACGGGTCGGCGCCAAAGCGCCGGATCATCCGGCATCGTGCCGGCGGCCGCCAAGGCCATTCGACATGATTCTTCCATCAAAACCGCTACGCGGGAAATACGCAAGACATATAACCTTATGCAATATCGCTATCCGGGACCGCACTCA
>NZ_LHSJ01000264.1:0-5490 GCF_001270295.1 Achromobacter sp. DMS1
GGCGACCGCGGGCGCCGCCGCCAAGAGCGGCGCGCCGCGCTGGCTCGGCCCCATCGCCGGCATCGCCGCCGGCCTGGGCATCGCCGCGCTGCTTTCGCACCTGGGCCTGTCGGGCGCCTTTGCCGAATTCCTGTCTTCCGCGCTGCTGATCGCGCTGGTCGTCTTCGCCATCATGTTCATCGTGCGCCGCCTGCGCGGCGCCGGCCCGCGGCCTGCCGCCCAGGGCGCGTACGGCCAGGGCGCCGGCCAGCAGGGCCAGCAGTCCCTGTGGCGCGAAAGCCTGAAACCGGCTGCCCCGGCTGCGCCGGCGGCGGTCCCGGCGGCCTCTGTCGCGGCCGCCGCCCCGGCCGCGGCGCTGCCCAAGGCCGGCGAGGACGGCAACTGGTTCATTCCCGGCGACTTCGACACCGTCGGCTTCCTGAAGCAGGCCAAGGAGCAGTTCGTCCGCATCCAGGCCGTCTGGGACAGCGGCGACACCGACCGCCTGCGCGAATTCCTCACCGACGATCTCATCGCCGAACTCATGCCCCAGCTGGCCGAGCGCGGCAGCGCCGCCAACAAGACCGAAGTGGTGCTGCTCAACGCGGAGCTGCTGGGTATCGAAACCGTGTCCGACGGCCATCTCGCCAGCGTGCGCTTCTCCGGCATGCTGCGCGAAACCCCGGGCGCCGAGGCCTTCCGCTTCGAAGAAGTCTGGAACCTGTTCAAGCCGTCCAACGGCGGCTGGCTGCTGGCCGGCATCCAGCAGATTCCGGTCGAATACGCGAGCTGACGCGGCGCCCCGCGCCGGCGGGCCCGCCCGCCGGCCGGTTTGCCGAACCCATGAACCGGCCCGCAAGGGCCGGTTTTCGCATGCCCGGTCGAAAACGCCGGCGACCCGGTACACTCCCGGTTTAGTCATCAACTCCGTCCGGCGGACCCGTCTTCGGGTGTCCCTGCGTATCATGCTGCCTTTTTCGTTTCTGCCCACTCCCTCGCGGCTGGCCGTCAATGCGCTCAACGCCCTGTTGCGGCGCGAAGCCTGGGCGCGCGAGCGCCTGGTCCGGCACGCCGGCAAGACGGTGCGGTTCGCGCTGGGCGGGTTCACGCTGGGGCTGACCATCGACAGCGAAGGGCTGGCCGACCTGGCCGACGCGGCGGTGGTGCCCGACGTGACGCTGACGGTTTCGCCCGGGAAGCTGCCGGTGCCAGGCCTGCCGGCGGCGGGCGGCCATGCGCCCGATTTCGCTGACGCCACCCATATCTCGGGCGACGCCGCGCTGGCCCAGGTGGTGGCCGACCTGGCCAGGCAGTTGCGCTGGGATCCCGAAGACGCGCTGGCGCGCGTGGTGGGCGACATCGCCGCCGTGCGACTGGTGAGCGGCGCGCGGGCGGCGGTCGGCGGCATGCGCACGGCGGGCGAGCGCCTGGCGGGCAATGTGGGCGAGTACCTGGCCGAGGAGAGCGGCGTGCTGCTGGGCCGTCCGGCCCTGGAGCAATGGCGCCTGGACCTCGCCGAGCTGAACGCGCGCGCCGACGCGCTGGCGCGGGCGGCGGCTTCCCTGGAATCCCGGCTGGCCCCGGCCGGCGCGAAGCGGGGCGGCTGATCCATGTTTCCCTTGTTCCGTCTGCTTCGCATCACCCTGGTGTCGCTGCGCTACGGCCTGGACGAGCTGGTGCTTTCCAGTCTGAACCATCCCCTGGCCACGCTGCTGCTGCGGGTCATCCGCCTGGGCACGCGCCCGCGCCAGCCGCGCGGGTTGCGCCTGCGGCGGGCGCTGGAGTCGCTCGGTCCGATTTTCGTGAAGTTCGGCCAGGTGCTTTCCACCCGGCGCGATCTCATCCCCGCCGACATCGCCGATGAGCTGGCGCTGCTGCAGGACCGCGTGCCGCCGTTCCCCTCGGCGCAGGCGGCCGCCTGCATCGAAGCCGCGCTGGGCGCGCCGCCCGACAAGCTCTTTGCCCAGTTCGACGTGGACCCCGTGGCCTCGGCCTCCATCGCCCAGGTGCATTTCGCCGTGCTGCGCGACGGCCGCGAGGTGGCCGTCAAGGTGCTGCGCCCCGGCATGCTGGACATCATCGAAAAAGACCTGTCGCTGCTGAAGATCGTGGCGCGCGTCATCGAGCGCCTGGGCCCGGACGGGCGCCGCCTGAAGCCGCGCGAGGTGGTGGCCGAATTCGACAAATACCTGCACGACGAGCTGGACCTGGTGCGCGAGGCTTCCAACTGCAGCCAGCTGCGCCGCAATTTCGGCCCGGAATCCGGGCGCGGCGACATGCTCATCGTGCCGGAGGTGATCTGGGAATACACCGCTTCCACCGTATTCACCATGCAGCGCATGTACGGCGTGCCCGTGGGCCAGGTGGAACGCATGCGCGCGGCGGGCATCGACATCCCCAGGCTGGCCCGCACGGGGGTGGAAATCTTCTTCACCCAGGTGTTCACCGACGGCTTCTTCCATGCCGACATGCACCCGGGCAACATCTACGTTTCCGACCGCCCCGATACCCTGGGCAGCTACATCGCGCTGGATTTCGGCATCGTGGGCTCGCTCTCGGAGTTCGACAAGAACTACCTGGCGCAGAACTTCCTGGCGTTCTTCCACCGCGATTACCGGCGCGTGGCCCAATTGCACATCGAATCGGGCTGGGTGCCGCCGGACACGCGCGAAGAAGAACTGGAAGGCGCGGTGCGCGCCGTGTGCGAGCCGTACTTCGACCGTCCGCTGTCCGAGATATCGCTGGGCCAGGTGCTGCTGCGGCTCTTCCAGACGTCGCGCCGCTTCAACGTGGAAATCCAGCCGCAGCTCGTGCTGCTGCAGAAAACCCTGCTCAACGTGGAGGGGCTGGGCCGCCAGCTCGACCCCAACCTCGACCTCTGGAAAACCGCCAAGCCCTACCTGGAGCGCTGGATGCGCCAGCGGGTGGGCATTCAGGGCCTGCGCCAGAGCCTCGAGAAAGAGGCGTCGCAGTGGTCGCAGACGCTGCCCGCGCTGCCCCGCCTGGTCCACGACTACCTGGGCCGGCCCAATGTGTCGCCGGCCATGCTGGCGGAGCTGACGCAGCTGCGCCGCGCGCAGGAGCAGAACAACCGGCTGGTCGCCGCCCTGGTGGGCGTCGTGGCCCTGGGCATCGCGGTCGCCCTTTGGGCGCTGACACGGTAGGCGGTTTCATGTTCTAGCGCCATCGTCACGTTTCGGTCACGAAACCGTCATCAGATATACGCCAACGGCGGAAAGAATGTTCCTGCGCCGCGCCTGCGGCCTGGGGCCGGACTAGCGAGGGCCGGCGCCCCGGGGGGCATGCGGGTTCCCCGGGCGCCGTCCACCACGATCACCAACGCCCCGCGGGGGCGACACAAGGGCAGACCATGCTTTATCCCGAACTCTTCAAGACCATGGAAGCCGTGCGCTGGAACATGGCGCACGACATCCCCTGGGGGGATTTCGACCGCAGCAAGCTCTCGGACGAGCAGGCGCACACCATCAAGATGAACGCCATCACCGAGTGGGCGGCGCTGCCGGCCACCGAGATGTTCCTGCGCGACAACCGCGGCGACAGCGACTTCTGCGCCTTCATGTCGGTGTGGTTCTTCGAGGAGCAGAAGCATTCGCTGGTGCTCATGGAATACCTGCGCCGCTTCCGCCCGGATCTGGCGCCCACCGAAGAGGAGCTGCACAAGGTGCGTTTCGAGTTCGACCCCGCGCCAGAGCTGGAGACGCTGATGCTGCACTTCTGCGGCGAGATCCGCCTCAACCACTGGTACCGCCGCGCGGCCGAATGGCATACCGAGCCGGTCATCAAGTCTATCTACCGCACCGTGGCCCAGGACGAGGCCCGCCACGCCGGCGCCTACCTGCAATACATGCGCCGCGCCCTGCACGACCGCGGCCAGCGCGTCAGCGAGCAGGCCCGGCTGGCGTTTTCCAAGATCGGCGTGCTCATGGCCTCGGCCTCGCGCACCCAGCAGGCCCTGCACCCCACCAATCTGCACGTGAACAAGGCCCTGTTTCCCAACGACACGGTGCAGTCCCGCCTGCCCGAGCCGGGCTGGCTGGAGCACTGGCTGGACCAGCAGATCCGCTTCGACGGCGTCTGGGAACAGAAGGTGGCCAGCCGCATCCTGCACGTGCTGTCCAAGCTCATGGACCGCAGCTTCGAGACGGTCAAGGACCTCAACCGTTACCGCAAGGAAATGACCGCGCTGGTCGCGCCGCGCGAGCGCGAGATCGCGCCGGCGGGCGCCTAGGGCCGCCCCGCGCGGGCAGCTTCGGGCGCCGGCTGGCCCCGGCCGCCCCGGGAGGGCGGCGTCGTACAATTCGCCCATGACCGCCGCCCGCTTTGAATCCAAAGTCCTGTCCCGCGCCGAGTGCGTCGCCGCCATCGCCTCGGGCCGCTACCCGCGCCCGCTGGTGTTCACCAACGGCGTGTTCGACATCCTGCACCGGGGGCATGCCACCTACCTCGACCAGGCCGCCCAGCTGGGCGCCACGCTGGTCGTGGCCGTCAATACCGACGCGTCCGCGCGCCGCCTGGGCAAGGGGCCGGAGCGGCCGCTCAATCGCATGGAAGACCGCGCCGCCCTGCTGGCCGCGCTGGGTTGCGTCACCCTGGTGACGTCTTTCGACGAAGACACGCCCGAGGCGCTTATCGGCGAGCTGCGGCCCGATCTCATCGTCAAGGGCGGCGACTACGACATGGAAAAACTGCCCGAAACTGCGCTCGTGAAGTCGTGGGGCGGCAGGGCGGTGGCGATTCCTTTCGAATTCGAGCGCTCCACCACGGCGCTGGTGCGCAAGATACAGGCGGGGTAGAGCAGCCCGCTGCTCGCCGGTTCATGCATGGCGGGCAGGGCAGGCGCCGGCGTCTTTCAGCGCGGCTCGCGCAGCAGGCGGTTGATGGCTTCGAGGTCGCTTTCGGCCAGGATGCCGCTGGCCGCCTTCAGGCGCAGCCCCGAAAGCACGGTGCCGTAGCGGGCCAGGGCCAGGTCGCGCTGGGTGGCGTAGAGCTGCTGCTGGGCGTTGAGCACGTCCAGGTTGATGCGCACCCCCACCTCGTAGCCCGTGCGGTTGGCCTCCACGGCGGCGCGGCTGGATTTTTCGCCCGCCTCCAGGGCGCGGATGCGCGCCAGCCCGGTTATCACACCGGTGTAGTATTCGCGCGCCGCCTGGATGGCCTGGCGCCGCGCCGTTTCGAAATCGTGCCGCGCCTTCTGTTCGAGCTGCACCTGTTCGGTGACCTGCGACGACACGCCGCCGCCCGAGTACAGGGGAATGGACAGCACCACGCCGATGGAGTTGTTGATGGGCTTGCCCGGCGCCGTGGCCGAGCTGTCCATGACCGCGTCGCTGGACGTGCCGCTGGCCGCCCGCAGCGCCAGCGTGGGGTAGTGCCCGCTGCGCGCGATTTCGATGCCGCGCGCGGCGATGCGGGTTTGCAGCTGGGCGCGCAGCACGTCCAGGTTGGAGGATTCGGCCTGCACGCTCCAGTCGTTCAGGCGGGCCGGCGTGG
>NZ_LHSJ01000265.1:0-5463 GCF_001270295.1 Achromobacter sp. DMS1
CTCAAGCCGGGGAGCCGGCCCGCCCGCCGCGCGGCCCGGCCGTGCGCATCGCGCTGGGACGCATCGCCCATGGACGCAGCGGCGACAAGGGCGACGACGCCAACATCGGCCTGATGGCCCGCCATCCGCGATGGCTGCCGGTGTTGCGGGAGCAGGTGACGGCCGAGCGCGTGCTGGCCTACTTCGCCCATCTGGTGCGCGGCCCGGTGCAGCGCTACGAACTGCCCGGCCTGGGCGCATTCAACTTCGTGCTGCAGCGCGCGTTGGGCGGCGGCGGTTCGTGCAGCCTGCGGTCCGATCCCCTGGGCAAGTGCTATGCGCAGATGCTGCTGGACATGGAAATCGATTGCCCCGCGGAGCTGGCGCCGGTTTGAACCGTGCTTGCCTTGCGGAGCCGAGGAGACAGAAGATGAACAGACATTCAGCCCCTGTGGCGAATCCGGAGTCCCGTTTCCTGCTGTCGCGCCGGGAGCTGTTGCGCAGGGCAGGCGCGCTCGGCCTGCTGGGCCTGCCGGCCGGCCGCGCGGCGCTGGCGCAGCAGGCCGGCGCGTCCGAACCCAGGCTGGACAAGCAGGTCCGCATCGTGGTGGCGTACGGCGCGGGCGGCGCGTCCGACAGCCTGGCCCGCTACGTGGGCGAGGCAATCGCCCTGCGCGGCGGCAAGCCGGCCATTGTGGAAAACCGGCCCGGCGCGGACGGCAACATCGCCGCCGAGTTCGTGGTGCGGGCGCCGTCGGGCGATGCCTACAACCTGCTGGTTTCGGGCTCGTCCACCCATGCGGCCAATGCCACCATTTACCGCAAGCTGGGCTACGACCCCGAAGCCGATTTCACGCCGCTGGCCACGCTGGCCACCACGCCCTACGCCATGCTCGTCAACCCCCGGCGCATTGCGCAGGACTCGATCGCGGGCTTTCTGGACTGGGCGAAGAAAAGCGGCCAGCCCCTGTCGTTCGCCAGCGCCAACGTGGGCGGGCGCATCGCCGGCGAGCGCTTCAAGCAGCTCAGCGGCATCAACGCCGTGAACGTGCCGTACAAGAGCAGCGCGCAGGCCATGACCGACCTGATCGGCGGGCAGTTCGACTACTACTTCTGCGATATGGTGACCGCGCTGCCCCAGGTGCGGGCCGGCGCCGTGCGGGCGCTTGCGCTGTCCAGCGCCCAGCGCGTCGCCACGCTGCCCGAGGTGCCCACCGTGGCCGAACTGGGCTATCCGGATTTCGACGTCAGCTCGTGGATCGCGATGTGGAGCGCCACGGCCACCACGCCGCCGCCCGTGTCGGCCGCGCTGTCGCGCTGGATCGGCGAAGCACTGCAAGCGCCGGCCGGCCAGGAGTTTCTCGTGAAAAAGGGCCTGGTTCCCACGCCCGTGTCGCCCGACTATCTGCGCCGCCTGCAGGCGCGCGATACCCGGGAGTGGGGAAAGATCATCGTCGAAGCCGGCATGCGCCAGCCCTGAGCGGCGCGTTCAAGGGGGAGCGATCAGATGGCGGACTTTCATGGCGCTTTCGTTGTCGGCGTCGGCGCGCCAGTACAGCGCGAAACTGATCGGCGGCAGGGCCGGCAGGCGGGCCAGCGGATCCAGCACGCGCAGGTCGGGCGCCAGCATCTCCACGGTGCGGGCGGTGATGCCCAGGCCGGCGCGCAGCGCGGCGCGCACGCCGGCCAGCGTGGAGGTTTCGAAGGCAAGGTGCCAGGGGATGCGGGCGTCGGCCAGCGCCTGCACCATGCTGCTGCGGAACGGACAGGCCGCTTCCATCAGGATCAGCGGAACCGAGGCGCCCGCCTGGGGGTGGTAGCGGGCGCCGGCGATCCAGGCCACGGGCGAGGTGCGCAGCACCGTGTGCGCAAATTCGGGATGCGGGGCGATGTCCACCATGAGGTCGATGTCTCCCTTGCGCAGCGCCGAGGCCAGCCAGCGGCTGCGGCCCACCTGGATGTCGATGCTCAGCTTGGGGAAGTTCTCGGCGCAGATCTCGAGGTAGGCGGGCATCAGCGTGTCCACCGCGTCGGCGCACGAGCCGATCTTCACGGGCTGGGTGAACTCCTGCTGCGTGACGACGCGGTAGGCCTCGTCGTTGAGGCTGACCATGCGCCGGGCGTATTCCAGCAGCCGCATGCCTTCGGCCGTCAGCTTCTTGCGGCGGCCCACCCGCTCGAACAGCGTGCATTGCAGCACCGCTTCGAGTTTCTGCATCTGCTGCGACACCGCGGCCTGCGTGCGGTAGACCTTTTCGGCGGCGCTGGTGAAGTTCTCGCGCTCCGCCACGGCCACGAAGGTGCGCAGCAGGCCGATATCAAGATTGCGCATGCTCATCGCAGAACGATCCCCGGTTGCATGAGGTATCCCGTGTGCCCTTGTCGCCGTATTGTGCCGCGATTGTAGGCGGCTCTTTGGAATGAGGTTCGAGATGGAAGAAAAAGACAGCGTAGCGTGGGTGCGCGCCTCGCGGGTGGGGCCGGTGTTCCGGATCCACCTGAACCGGGGCGACGCCCGGAATCCCCTGGGCGCGGAAATGGTGCAGGCGCTGGGCGAGGCCGTGGAGAGCGCGTCCGCGCTGGGAGGGGTGCGCGTCATCCTGTTCACGGCCGCGGGGCCGGCGTTCAGCGCGGGAGGCAACCTGGGCAACCTCGGCGACCGGCTCGCGGCGGCGGCCGGGCCGGACGGCAAGGATCCGATCGCGGCCGGCAACCGGCGCTACGGCGAGTTCCTGACCCGGTTGACCCAGGTGCCGCAGGTCACGGTGGCGTGCGTCCAGGGCGCGGCCATGGGCGGCGGCGCGGGGCTGGCGTGCGCGGTGGACATTTCCATCGGATCGCCCGAGGCCCGGTTCGGTTTTCCCGAGACGGCCATCGGGCTCGTGCCAGGCCAGATCCTGCCCTTCGTGGCCGCGCGGCTGGGGCTGCCCGCCGCCCGGCGGCTCATGCTCACGGGACGCCGCATCGATGCCGCCGAGGCCTGCCGCATCGGGCTGCTGGATCACGTGGCGGAATCGCACCAGGCCCTGCCGGCGCTCACGCGGCAGGTGCTGGAATCCATTCTGGCCACCGCGCCGCAGGCGTCGGCGCGCACCAAGCGCATGCTGGGGCAGTTGCCCATGGCGCCCCTGGAATCCAACGCCGCGCTGTGCGGCTACCTGGACGCGGCGTCCGAGCTGTTCGCGCAGCAGATGCGTACGGAAGCCCTGGAAGGAGTGAGCGCGGCCAGGGAAAAACGGCCCGCCCGCTGGAACGAGGCCGCGGAACTGTCGGCGCTGGATCTGGCATAGCGCCAGAGCGCCGCGAAAAAAGGAGACATCATGGCAGCATTGGACGGTTTGAAAGTCGTGGACATGTCGCGCGTGCTGGGCGGGCCGCTGTGCGCCCAGATCCTGGGCGACCATGGCGCGGACGTGATCAAGGTGGAAGGGCCGGCGGGCGACGAAACCCGCACCTGGGGGCCGCCCTTCAACGAGGCGGGCATGGCTTCGTACTTTGCCGGCATCAACCGCAACAAGCGCACCGTGTGCGTCGACGTGTCCGATCCGCAGGGACGCGACGTGGTGATGCAACTGCTGGCCGACGCCGACGTGCTCATCGAGAACTTCAAGGTAGGCACGCTGGAGCGCTGGAGCATGGGCTACGAAGACACGCTGAGCCGGCGCTTTCCGCGCCTGATCCACTGCCGCGTCACCGGCTTCGGCGCCACCGGCCCGCTGGGCGGGCTGCCGGGTTACGACGCCGCGGTGCAGGCGCTCAGCGGACTCATGAGCATCAACGGCGACCCCGACGGCGTGCCCACGCGCATGGGCGTGCCCGTCGTGGACGTGACCACGGGGCTGAACGCCGTGATCGGCATCCTGATGGCGCTGCATGAGCGCGAGCGCAGCGGCAGGGGACAGTCGGTGGAATCGGCGCTGTACGACAGCGCCATCTTTTCCCTCTATCCGCATTCCATCAACACGTTGTTCACCGGACGGGCGCCGCTGCGTTCCGGCAACGGCCATCCCAATATCGCACCCTACGACACCTACGCCACCGCCACGGACCCCATCTACCTGGCGGTGGGCAACAACAACCAGTTCCAGCGCCTGTGCGAGGCCGTGGGCCACGCGCACCTGGCGCAGGACGAGCGCTATGCCACCAACGCCCAACGCGCCGTGCATCGCTTCGAACTCAAGCAGGACCTGCAGCGCGCCTTCGGCGGCTTCGATGCGCAGACGCTGTTCCGCAAGCTGGTGTCGGTGGGCGTGCCTTGCGGCGTGATCCAGAGCGTGGTCGAGGCGCTGGACCATCCTCACACGGCGCATCGCGGCATGGTGGCCGAGGTGGACGGCTTTCGCTCCGTGGCCTCGCCCATCAAGCTCAGCCGCACGCCGGCCAGCTATCGACGGCCGCCGCAGGAGATCGGCCAGAGCACGCTGGAGGTGTTGAGCGAGGCGGGCCTGTCGGCGCAGCAGATCGAATGGCTGATGTCCAAGGGGGTGATCCGGCAGGCGGAGTCGAAGGACGCGGCCCGGGCGCCGGCATAGGCAGCGCCCGGGGCCGCGCGGCCTTGCTATCATGGCGGCAGCGCGTCCGCCCGGGGCGGCGGCTTGCCGGCCGGCGGCGCGCCGTCTTCCTGCGCGCGACGAGCCTTATGCCTACTTCCATTCCCGAAATTCTGGACGCCGCCGGGCGCGTTTCCATCGCCTATGGCGCGCACCGCGCGGAGTTCGCACCGGCGGCCGGCGGCCGCCTGACGCGGCTGGCGACGGGCGAGCATCAATGGATCGTTCCGGTAACCGAAACCCAATGGCCGGCGCCGCGCTGGCCGCGCGCCGGGTCGTATCCCCTGGTTCCGTATTCCAACCGCATCCGCGACGGGCGCTTCGTTTTCGAGGGCCGGGAACATGCGCTGCGGCCGCTGCCCGGCCGGCCGCACGCCATCCACGGCAGCGGCCTGTACCGCGCCTGGACGGTGCGCGCGCAGTCGCCGGAGTCGGTGGACCTGGTGCTGGCCTCGGAGGACGATCCGCTGGGCTGGCCGTGGCCGTTCGAGTGCGTGCAGCGCTACCGGCTGGGCGGACGCGGGCTGAGCCTGACGCTGCAGATGGCCAACCTGGGCGATACGCCCATGCCTTTCGGCTTCGGCATCCATCCGTATTTCACCGCGCGGCGCGTGACGCTGCATGCCCGGCGCCGGTGGCAGGCCGATGCCGAGGGCCTGGCCACGGGCAGCGAAACCACGCACGTGCGCGAGCTGCGCCAGTCCGCCGAAGGCTGCGACACCTATCTGTCGCAGTGGGGCGGCCAGGCCACGCTGCACTGGGACGACGGGCACGCGCTGACCCTGCACGCCGATGCGGCCTTCGAGCATCTGGTGGTGTACGCCGCGCCCGGCGCGGACTTTCTCTGCGTGGAGCCGGTCACCCAGGTGGCCGATGCCTTCAACCTGGCGGCGGCGGGCCAGGCGCGCACGGGCATGCGGGTGCTGGAGCCGGG
>NZ_LHSJ01000265.1:5571-9993 GCF_001270295.1 Achromobacter sp. DMS1
CGCGCCGTCGCGCTCGAAGCGCCAGCGGTCTGCAGGGTTTCGCCCAGCACGAAGGACAGGCAGTTGTGCCGCCGCAGGTCGGCGGGCGTGCGCGGCACGCCGTGGCGCTGCAGGTAGGCGGGCGAGGCGCACACCACGCGGCGGTTGTGCTCGGCCACCGGCAGCGCCACCAGGCTGGAATCGTCGGGCGTGCCGTAGCGCACCGCCAGGTCCACCGGCTGCCGGTAGAGGTCGGCCAGGCGGTCGCTGATGCGCACCTGGAAATGCACGCGCGGATGGCGCGCCTGGAATTCGTCCAGCCATGGCAGCAGCACGTTGCGGCCCAGGTCCGACGGCACCGAAACCGACAGCGTGCCGCCCACCGCGGTCTTGTCCCGGGCCAGCGCGTTGCGGCCCGCCTCCAGCGCCGCGAGCGCGGCGCGCGCGTGCTCCAGGTAGCGCTCGCCGTCCGCGGTAAGCCGGATGCTGCGCGTGGAACGCACGAAGAGCCGCGCGTCCACCGCCGCCTCCAGCCGCTTGAGCGCGGCGCTGGCCACCGCCGGCGTCACGTCGAGTTCGCGAGCCGCGGCCGAGAAGCCGCCCAGGTCGGCCGCCGCCACGAAAATGCGCAGGTCGTCGAAACGGACCATGGATCTATTTTCAAAAATCCGTTGAAACTGACTGCGATGCTACCGGGTTTTTCCGCTGCCGGACATGGGCAATCATGCGGCCATACCCGTTTTCCCTTTTCTCTTTCAGGAGTCCTCGCATGAAAATCGAACTCAACGGCAAGAAGGCGCTGGTGACCGGTTCGTCGGGCGGCATCGGCCTGGCCATCGCGCAGGGCCTGGCCGAGGCGGGCGCCGAGGTAGTGCTGCATGGCCGCAACGCCGACAAGCTCGCCGCCGCGCGGGCCGCCGTCGCCAGCCGCCATCCCGGCGCGCGCCTCGGCACCGTGCAATCGGATCTCGCCACCGCCGACGGCGCCGCCGCCCTCTGCGCCGCCCATCCCGACGTGGACATCCTGGTCAACAACGCGGGCTACTTCGCGCCCAAGGCCTTCACCGAGATCACCGACGACGATTGGCAATACATGCTGGACGTGAATGTGATGAGCGGCGTGCGGCTGTCGCGCCACTACCTGCCCCGCATGATGGCGGCCAACTGGGGGCGCATCGTCTTCATCTCCAGCGAATCGGCCCTGCAGATCCCGGCCGAGATGATCCACTACGGCGTGAGCAAGACCGCGCTGCTGGGCGTCTCGCGCGGGCTGGCCGAACTCACCGCCGGCACCGGCGTCACGGTCAACGCCGTGCTGCCCGGCCCCACGCGCTCCGAAGGCGTGGCCGGGTTCTTCGCCGAAATGGCCAGGGAGCAGAACGTGCCGCAGGCGCAGATGGAAAGCGACTTCATCGCCCGGCACCGGCCCAGTTCGCTGCTGCGCCGCCTGGCCACCGTGGAGGAAGTCGCCAACATGGTGGTCTACGCCTGCTCCGCGCAGGCCTCCGCCACCAACGGCGCCGCGCTGCGCGTGGACGGCGGCGTGGTGCGTTCGATCGCCTGAACCCTCATGCATCCGAGCCCATGAAAGCCATCGCCTATTATCGCAACCTGCCCGCCGCCGATCCCGAGTCGCTGCAGGACGTCACCCTGCCCGACCCCGTGCCCGGCGAACGCGACCTGCTCGTCGAAGTGCGCGCCATCTCGGTCAACCCCGTGGACGTGAAAGTCCGCGCCAACCGCCGCCCCCGGGACGGCCGACCCGAAGTGCTGGGCTGGGACGCGGCCGGCGTGGTGCGCGCCGTGGGCGCGCGCGCCGGCCTCTTCAAGCCGGGCGACCGCGTGTACTATGCCGGCGCGCTGGACCGCCCCGGCGCCAACAGCGAACTGCACGTCGTCGACGAGCGCCTGGTGGCCGCATGCCCGAAAGCCTGGACTATGCCCAGGCGGCCGCGCTGCCGCTCACCACCATTACCGCCTGGGAGCTGCTGTTCGACCGCCTGCGCGTGCTGGACAACGCGGCGCCCAGCCAGCGCAGCCTGCTGGCGGTCGGCGCGGGCGGCGGCGTGGGCTCCATCCTGGTGCAGCTCGCGCGCCAGCTCGCGGGCCTCACCGTCATCGGCACCGCCTCGCGCCCGCAACCCGCCAATGGGTGCTGGACCTGGGCGCCCATCACGTCATCGACCACAGCCGGCCGCTGGCCTCCGAGCTGCGGCGCGGCGGGTTCGGCCAGGTGGACTTCATCGCCGGCCTGACCCAGACCGACCAGCACTTCGGCCAGATGGCCGAGGCCATCGCGCCCCAGGGCCGGATCGCGCTCATCGACGACCCCGGCGCCATCGACGTGCGCCTGCTCAAGAGCAAGGCCGCCTCGCTGCATTGGGAATTCATGTTCGCCCGCCCGCTGCACGACAACGCGGCCCCTTCCGGGGCCGGCTTCAAACTACCGGGAGTTCCCATGACGATGGATGTAGTGGCCCTGACCCAGGCCATGGTGCGCACGCCCAGCCTGTCCGGCGAGGAGGGCGGCATGGCGCGGCTGGTTGCCCAGGCCATGCGCGAAGCGGGTTTCGACGAGGTGACGACGGACGCCAACGGTTCGGTGGTGGGCTATGCCGGGCCCGCGCAGGCAGACGTGGCCTTGCTGTTCGACGGTCATATGGACGTGGTGCCGGTCACCGGCCATTGGCGTTTCGACCCTTATGGCGGCGTGATCCACGGGGGCCGCCTGTACGGCAGGGGAAGCGCCGACATGAAAGGCGGTATCGCGGCGGCCATTTGCGGCGTGGCCGCGGCGGCGCGCCAGGGCTTGCGGCGCAGGATCGCCGTGTCGGCGAGCGTGCTGGAGGAAGTCATCGAAGGCCATGCGCTGGCCCGGGTGCTGGACGCCGTGCAGCCTGGGGCCGTCGTGATCTGCGAGCCGTCGGGCCTGCGGATCAAGGCGGGCCAGAAAGGCCGCATGGAGGTGCTGCTCACGCTGCACGGCAAGCCGGCCCATGCGGCGACGCCGCAAGTGGGGCGCAACCCCCTGCATGCGGCGGCGCGGGCCCTGCTCGCCCTCGAATCTCTGCCCCTGCCTTCCGACCCGGTGCTGGGGCCGGCCCTGCAGGTGCCGGTGGACGCGGTGTCGCAGCCGTATCCCTCGATATCGATGGTTCCGGGCGGCGTGACGCTGCGTTTCGACCGCCGCACCCTCGCGGGAGAAACCGAGCACGACGTGCTCGGCCCGATCAGGCTGTGCCTGGAGCGGGTGGGGGTGCGCGATTACACGCTGGAAATCAGCGCCGATCCGGTGCGCGCCTTTACAGGGGAGTCGGCGGCGCCGCCGCGCTGGCTGCCGGCATGGCGCTGTCCCGACGATGCGCCCGTGCTCGCGGCGCTGCGCGGGGCCGCGAGAGAGTGCGGCAGGGACGACGCGGTGGGCTGTTGGCCTTTTTGCACCAACGGCTCGGAGTCGGCGGGCGGCGCGGCATTCCCACGGTGGGCCTGGGGCCGGGCAACGAGGAAGACGCGCACACCATAGACGAGTCCGTCGCGGTCGAGCAGCTCGTGGGCGCGCGCGATATCTACCTGGCGCTGGCCCGCCGGATGGGCGCTTGATCGCCTGGGGCGATTCCGAGGCGCTCGGCGAAGGTCCGGCCGGCATACGCGCGGCGTAACAGCTCGAATTCCCGCCTGCCGCGGCGCCAGTTCTTCCAGCAGAGGGTCCAGCGATTGCGCCGCGCCGATAGGGCTGCGCCCGGGCGGGCCGCGGTCCTCGGGGCTATCATCCCGTTTTTGGCCATATCCGCACCAGGAGTTTTCCGCATGACCGCGAACGCCGCGCCGCCCGCCACGCCCGCCCGGGTGGACGTCATTTCCATCCAGTCGCAGGTCGTCTACGGCTGCGTGGGCAACAATGCCGCGCTGCCGGTGCTGCGCGAGGCGGGCTACCGCGCCGTGGCCGTGCCCACGGTGGTGCTGAGCAATACGCCGCACTATCCCAGCCTGTACGGCGGCGCGGTGCCCGCCGAATGGTTCGAGGGCCTGCTCCAGGGGCTGTGGGACCGGGGTGTCGTCGCGCAGGCGCGCGCCATCGTTTGCGGCTACCTGGGCAATCCGGCGCAGGCGGACCTGCTGGCCCGGTGGCTGCCCCGCGTGCGGCAGGCCAGGCCCGGCCTGCCCGTGTTCATCGACCCGGTCCTGGGCGACAGCAACGACGGCCTGTACGTGGATGCGGGGCTGGTGGAGCAATACCGCAAGCTGCTCGTGCCGCTGGCCGACGGCATGACGCCCAACCATTTCGAACTGGAAACGCTGGCCGGCCGTCCGCTCGCCACGCTGGACGAGGTGATCGCCGCGCGCGGCGGACTCATCGCGCAGGGTCCGCGCTGGGTGGTGGCGACCAGCGCCGCGCCGCGGGCCTCGGCGCAAGGCGCGCTGCTGCTCGTGGTGTGACGCGCG